>NZ_JBTTDJ010000006.1:0-82619 GCF_055796165.1 Bartonella sp. EBT8 | reverse complement strand
GTTAAGCATGATGTGTTGTGAAATAATCACTTGTCTTGTTTGTTCTGTCGTGAAATAGGAAAATATTTTCTTTTGCATGGGAACTATGGTACCGGTTCATTGTGAAAAATAAATTTCGGTTTTCAATAAATTCCTTTTTCGTTCCTATCGAAAATGGAAGGAGAGAGTGTTTTGGGTGTGAGAATGTTTTGTTCGACTTTTTTTAAAAACCGTGAAATCTATGGACCACTTTGTGTTGGTTTCGATCCTAGTCATAAAGTTTTGCAATCATGGAATTTAAGTTGCGATTATAAAGGCTTAAAAGAGTTTTGTGACATCCTCTTAGCCGCGGTTGTTGGTAAAGTGGGTGTGATAAAGCCGCAAGTCGCTTTTTTTGAGTTGTATGGTGTGGAAGGTCTTCAAGTGCTCAAAGAGCTCATTGAAGATGCACGCGAACAAGGCTTATTGGTGATTGCTGATGCAAAAAGGGGGGATATTGGCTCTACTATTGAAGCTTATGGGAGAGCTTGGCTCGGATTAAGCAGTGCGTTCAAGGCGGATGCCATGACAGTTAATCCTTTTCTGGGGTTTGATGCGTTGATCCCTCTGATTAAAATTGCTGAAGAAACAGAAGCAGCGGTTTTTGTGGTTGTTCAATCTTCGAATCCAGAGGGGGAGACACTTCGAAATGCGCGCATCGGTGATCAGACACTTTCTGTTCATTTGGCACAGCGCCTTTGTGATTATAATAGTCAGTCTGTTGCTCAACATTATGCTGTTGGGCATTGTGCGGTTGGGCCCATCGGGGCGGTCATTGGAGCAACTTTGGGCAGTGAATCGAGAGAGACAATTGAACAGTTAAAAAACAGTCTGTTTCTTGTTCCAGGGATTGGGGCTCAGGGGGGAACAATTCCTCAACTGACAAACCAGTTTCCGCAAAATTTGTGGCAGAATATTATTCCCTCAATTTCAAGGTCGATTACAGATGCTGGTCGTAACAGTGCGGATTTAAAAACGCTGATCAATCATTTTGCACAGCAAGCGAAAAGCACACTGATGCCTTGAGATTTTTTGCAGAGGCAATCAATCTATCAAGCTCTTATAAGGAGGGTGCTTTTTTCTCGAAAAATGATTTTAGCTCCTCTGAAATCAGCAGCTGTTTTGATGCTTTCAAGAAAACATGCATGGGTTTCTTGAGATTGGAGGGCGCATGAGAAGGTGTTTTAAGGGAAGGGGAATGGAGGGAAAAGAGTGTAGGAGATGTGTTTTGAGAGGCATTGTTTAGGAGCAAATAAGCAAATCATTGCGGGGGATGGTAGGGGGAAGTTTTGTGAGGAAATTATTGCGGAGAGTTTTGTGGCTGCGGGTCATTTTTTTTAGCGATAATTGGTTTTTTAAGTGATAATTGGAAAAATATTCATAGAAAGCTGGGATTTTGCGATTAAAAGTGCGCGTGTTTTTATACGCTTAAAGGTGAGGAGTCTCCTCTTTGGAAAGCGAGGGGTGGTCTTTATTGTGCTGGGTTGAGAGTGATAAAGTTATTGCAGCCTTTGTTCCTATAAGATAGACACAAGTCATCCGTGAACCAAATTGTTGTTAGAGAAAAGCATGTCATCGAAACAAGAAAAAACCAAAGCTCGTTTACCGCGTGGTTTTGTTGATCGCACAAATGCGCAATTATATGCAACTGAGACCATGATTGCACAAATTCGTGAAGTTTATGAACTTTACGGTTTTGAAGCGCTTGAAACACCGATTTTTGAATATACAGATGTGTTGGGTAAGTTTTTACCTGATGAAGATCGTCCCAATGCGGGGATTTTTTCACTCCAAGATGATGATGAACAATGGGTGTCTTTGCGCTATGATCTTACCGCGCCACTTGCACGTTATTTTGCAGAGAATTTTGAAACTTTGCCAAAACCTTATCGGAGTTATCGTCTTGGTTTTGTTTTTCGCAATGAAAAGCCCGGACCAGGGCGGTTTCGGCAATTTATGCAATTTGATGCCGATATTGTTGGAGCGCCAACAGTGGCAGCGGATGCTGAAATTTGCATGATGGCAGCCGATAGTTTGGAAAAATTAGGGTTTCAGCATCATGAATATGCTATTCGTCTTAATAACCGAAAAATTCTCGAGAGTGTTTTAGAGTTGATTGGTTTGGCAGGAAATGAACAGCTTGAAAAACGCTTAACTGTTTTAAGGGCAATTGATAAGTTGGATAAATTTGGTCCTGAAGGGGTGCGTTTGCTATTAGGGAGGGGGCGTTTGGATGAAAGTGGTGATTTTACAAAAGGGGCGGAGCTTAAGGATAAAGATATTGAGTGTATTCTTTCCTTAACTGCTGCTGGAGCAAAAACAGCAGAGGAAACCCTTGATGCTTTGAGAAAAGTGGTTGGTGATCACGATCAAGGGCTTGAAGGAATTCGTGAGCTTGAGGAAATGCAAGCAATTTTTGTCGCGAATGGCGCTGAGAATCGTATCAAAATTGATCCATCGGTGGTGCGGGGTTTGGATTATTATACGGGGCCTGTTTTTGAGGCTACCTTACTGCTTGATGTGCTCAATGATGATGGACAAAAGGTTGTCTTTGGCTCTGTTGGGGGGGGCGGGCGCTATGATGGGTTGGTGGCTCGCTTTCGCGGAGAAAATGTTCCAGCAACGGGCTTTTCAATTGGGGTCTCTCGCTTGATTGCTGCTTTGCAAAATCTCGGAAAATTGCCGGTGAAGGAAACGTTAGGACCGGTTGTGGTGCTGATGATGGATAAAGAGCCTGAGGCTGTTGCTGCTTATCAAAAAATGGTCAGAAAATTGCGTGGTGCCGGAATTCGTGCTGAACTCTATTTAGGAGCAGCGGGGATGAAGGCGCAGATGAAATACGCTGATCGGCGAAAAGCGCCTTGCGTGGTCATTCAAGGATCACAAGAGCGTGAGTGCGGAAAAATACAGATCAAAGATTTGATTGAAGGAGCGCGGTTGTCTCATGAAATTAAGGATAACCAAACATGGCGCGAAAGTCGACCAGCGCAAGTGATGGTTGATGAAGAGCAATTGGTCAAAGCAGTGCAGGATATTTTGAAAACACAAAGGCAATGATGGTAAAAGTTCCTATGGAAAGAATTGTGAGCGATATTTGGGAAATTTGAGCTTCAATTTTTGAAATCTGTACTTTTCTTGTTTCTATGTCTTGATGTTCTTATGCAAAATCGAGTTATTTTTTGAGCCAGTGCGGCAACAATGAGAGATTTCTTAAGAGGTATAAGCACGCTTTACTAAAAACGCGTCCTTTTGAGGGGCATGATAACATCTTCATAACCAAAAAACTTTAACAACCAAAAAATCTTGAGAAATTTAAGGGCTTTACGGAACGATTCTCAAAAAGTTTACAAAAATATTGACAATAATTATATTCGCTTAAGCTTTGGATTCTCATCCGTTGGCATCAAATCCTTTGATGTGCTCTTCTTAGTGGCACAACAAAATCTAGCCTTCTTGAAAGGGAGAATTAAAGAGTTTGATCTGAAAAGACTTTTTAAGTTTAAAAAATAATTGAATGACTTAAATCGAACAATTTTTACAGGAAAATATTGGGATCAATTGTCAGTGCCTATAATGGTAACTGTTTGGTAATATGCGTTTTTTCATAAAATCAATGCATTACAATGCATTAATGGAGAAATACAATGGCCCAATATGATTTTACCTTGCTCTATGAACGAAATCCTTTTATTCTTGAAAGACCTGAGGATATTGGAAAATCATTTCAGCTTCCTTCTTCACACTTCGAATTTGAAGATCTGTCCCAAATCACATTTTCAGGAGCGTCTGATAGTCGGCGTATGATCCTTGGACTCTCCTTTACTGGTATGAAAAGTTTTTTGTTATGTTGTGGCAAGTGGGGAAAATGTTAGAGGAGGATGAAGTGGATTTATGGTTTGATCAGGTAACATTAAATCAGGATATTCTCACTGAATTCTTGTCTTGTGAATTTTTTCAGTAAAGAACCAGAATACCTTAATTTTACAACTTTTAAAGAAGGTATTGACGAATTAGAATGTAACAAAATTATAGCGAAGGGAACAAAAAAGGATTGTTATTTTGTAAATCCAGATATTTTTGGGGTTGCAAGAGGTGATGAAGAGTGTGACTTTGATGAAGATGAAGAAATGGATGCGGTTTTCACGGGAGATCCCTCGAATAAGCAGTTGTTTTAGAAATCATTTTGAAATTTAAAAAGAAATCTTAATTCTTGAGAGTCAATGATTTTAAAAAATAAAATTGAGGATGAATAGTCCTCGCAATTGCATAAAAAGTCCCCCTTTTGATGAGGGGGGGAGACTGCTATACGGAGGCTGTTTGGGGGACGGTATACCTCTTTGACATCTCTTACAATGGATCTTTCTTTAGTCTCCATGAGGATGGAGGGTTGTTCTTTCAATCATTATGAGGGTTGGTATGATGAGAGAGTGATATGTGCGTTTCGTAAAATATTCTCGTTACATTTTTTGCACTCAAAAATTTCTAAAAGACAAACGGCACAAATTCATCCTCGCGAAGGAATTTATGCCGTGAAATCTGTGCTTTTAAATATTTGAATGAGAGATGAAATTAGCCTTGTAAGGTTTTTAAAACATTTTTTGGTGAAGAAATCTCATAAGGATCTGTCGTACAATTATCTGAAAAACCTGGTTCTTCGAACCATTTTTCAATGACACCATCGTTAATAACAGCGGCATAACGCCATGAGCGCATGCCAAAACCAACATTGTCTTTTGCAACTAACATCCCCATTTTGCGGGTAAATTCCCCCGAACCATCAGGGATTAATTTTACATTTTTAATTTCTTGCGCCTTTCCCCAAGCGTTCATGACAAAAGCATCATTGACGGAAAGGCAATAAATTTCATCAATGCCTGCTTTTTTAAATTCATCATAAAGTTTTTCAAAATCAGGCAGTTGAAAGGTTGAACATGTAGGGGTAAAAGCTCCTGGAAGAGAAAAAAGAATAACCCGTTTTCCTTTAAAATACGCATCACTGTGAACCTCTTGCCATCGATACGGATTATCTCCACCAACGGAATCATCGCGGACACGTGTATGGAAAGTGACATTGGGAACGGTTTTTTTTATCATAATTATGCTCCTGTATTTTTGTGAAAATTGCGTTTCGAAATAGATCCCTTCTTTAAATATGCACTTAAACCTCATTTTTAAATATGCTTTCAAGAAGGTGTCTTAAAAAGTCTTCTATACTTAATGAGTGTGCAAGTATTTCATTGTTGCGTCAAGGGAAATTAATGGTCGACTTTGTGTGATATTCACTTTAAAATTAAAGGGGAGAGTATGAAGGCACCTTTGCGATGATAAAGACAGTTTTAACAACGGCTTTTGATGATCAAAAACCGGGAACCTCTGGTTTGCGTAAAAAAGTGTCGGTTTTTCAACAACCCCATTACGTGGAAAATTTTATCCAGTCTCTTTTTAAGAGCATTGCAGATCTTGAGGGAAAATGTCTCATTCTTGGCGGAGATGGGCGCTATTTTAATGCTACCCTTTTGCAAACTGTGCTGAAAATGGCAGCGGCCAATGGTATTGCTTGCGTAAAAGTAGGAAGAGGGGGCATTCTTTCCACGCCGGCTGTTTCGCATCTTATTCGCAAAACGCATGCCCATGGGGGGCTTATTCTCTCAGCAAGCCATAATCCTGGTGGTTTAGAGGGGGATTGTGGCATCAAATACAATATTGCCAATGGTGGACCTGCTCCCGTTTCTCTGTGTGAAGAGATTTTCACCACATCACAGCAGCTTTCTTTTTATAAAATCTTTGAGGCGCCAGATATTGATTTAGAAAGAGAAGGGACAACTTTTCTAGGGGATATGCGGGTTGATATTATTGATCCCGTTGCCGATTATGTCGCTTTGATGCAGGAGATTTTTGACTTTGATTGTATTGCTCAGGCTGTGAAAGAAGGCTTAACTTTGCGCTTTGATGCAATGCATGCGGTAACCGGACCTTATGCCTATGAAATTTTTGAAAAATGTTTGGGATTTCCTGAAGGAACGGTGGTAAATGGTGTTCCCTTACCCAATTTTGGAGGAGAACATCCAGATCCCAATTTGGTTTATGCCAAGGGGCTTTATGATCTTTTAATGTTGCAGCAAGCGCCTGATCTTGGGGCGGCGTCTGATGGGGATGGGGATCGTAATCTCATTATTGGGCGTGGGCAATTTGTGACGCCTTCTGATTCCTTGGCGATTATGGTGGAATATGCACATCTCATTAAAGCGTATCGCCAAGGCATTGTGGGGGTCGCTCGCTCTATGCCAACAACGCGTGCTGTTGATTTGGTTGCTGAAAAAAAACAGTTAAATTGTTTTGAAACACCAACGGGTTGGAAGTTTTTTGGCTCACTCTTGGATGCGGGAAAAGTAACCTTTTGTGGGGAAGAAAGCTTTGGAACAGGCTCTCATCATATTCGCGAAAAGGATGGTTTATGGGCGGTGTTGTTTTGGTTAAATCTTTTGGCGGTGACAGGGAAAACTGTCGCACAAATTGTGCACCATCATTGGGCTACCTATGGACGTTTTTACTCTTTGCGCTATGATTATGAAGAAGTGGACGAGGAAAAAGCCAATGCACTTATAGAGCAATTGCGGGCTCATTTACCACGGGCGGGAACCGAAATTGCTGGACTCTTGGTCGAAAAAGCAGAGGACTTTACCTATCATGATCCCGTTGATCAGAGTGTGAGTAGCAGGCAAGGTCTGCGTATTTTTTTCAAAAATGGAGCACGGTTGGTGGTGCGCTTATCGGGAACGGGAACGGTGGGGGCTACCTTGCGGCTTTATTTTGAGCAGTATGAAGGCGATCCACGCAAACATTTTCAAGATCCGCAAAGGGTTATCCAGCCTTTGCAACAGGTTGCGTTCAAATTGTTGGATATAAAACAGCAATTGGGTCGTGAAAAGCCCGACATTATGACATAAAGCTTTTGATTAAAATGTTTCTTCTTTTCTGTGGTGTGAAGCGCTTTTTGTCGAGTGGAGCGCTTTCGAGGTTTCTGGCATAAGTCTCTCCGCTGCTCTCTTGAGGGTGTTGTGCGTTGCGTTATGTCCTTGATCTTTGCGCAAAAAATTAGATTTTTGCATTCGGTAATTGTGAACGCATTGAAGAGAGAAAACATCGGACCGTAAAAGGTCCGATGTTTTCATCAATCAAGATTTTTGCTGCTTTTATTGTTTATTATGCGGGCTCGTTGTGCGAGCTTATTGCGGTTGAATCATCTTTTTAGGATCAACCAGTCGGTCATAAGTTTCCCCAGAAACGCCTGCTTTTATGGCCTCAACACGCAACGTTGTATCATTTTTATGGGCTGCTTTGGCAATTTCAGCAGCTTTTTCATAGCCAATTTCTGGGGCAAGAGCTGTTACCAGCATTAAGGAGCGTTCCATGAGAGTGTGAATATGGATTCGATTGGCACGTAACCCTTGTATGCAATGGAGATCAAAAGAGCGCATGCAATCACCAAGAAGCGTAATCGACTGTAAAACATTATAGCCAATCACTGGTTTATAAACATTGAGTTCAAAATGTCCCTGACTTGCGGCAAATGTTACACTGGTATGATTGCCAAAAACTTGGCAGGCAACCATCGTCATTGCTTCACATTGTGTGGGATTGACTTTACCCGGCATGATAGAAGAGCCTGGTTCATTTTCGGGCAAATTTAGTTCTCCCAATCCTGAACGTGGACCTGAACCCAAAAACCGAATGTCATTGGCAATTTTGAATAAATCGGCGGCTAGAGCATTGAGACTGCCGTGGAAATGTGCAAGGGCTCCATGATGGGCAAGAGCTTCAAATTTATTGTCAGCGGTCTTAAAAGTGATCCCTGTCAGGGTGCTGATTGTTTGCGCAAAGGCAACATCAAAACCTTGCGGTGCATTGAGCCCTGTTCCAACCGCTGTGCCTCCTTGGGCAAGCATTTGCACATCGCTTAGAGCTGTTTCAATGCGTTGGCGGTTGGCTTCTAAGGCAGAACGATAGCCTGAAAATTCCTGTGCGAGAGTGAGAGGGGTTGCATCTTGGGTATGAGTCCGGCCGATTTTGATGATGTCGGCAAATTCTTCCTCCTTTTTCTTTAAAGTCATAATAAGGGCTTCAAGAATGGGAAATAAGTGTTGGCGTGTTTGCAATGTGGTGGCAATATGAAGCGCTGTGGGAAAAGAATCATTTGAGGATTGACTCATATTGACATGGTCATTGGGGTGAACCGGTTTTTTGCTGCCTAATTTTCCTCCTAACAGCATGCTGGCATGGTTGGCAATCACTTCATTGACATTCATATTGCTTTGGGTTCCAGAGCCGGTTTGCCAAACAGAAAGGGGAAAATGGGTGTCGAATGCCCCTGCGAGCACTTCGTCAGCAGCTGTAATGATCGCTTTGCCAATTTTTTCTGAAAGTTTGCCCTTTTCCATATTCACAATGGCTGCTGCTTTTTTGATAAGGCTTAAGGCATAAATGATGCTGAGAGGTTGTTTTTCACTGCCGATATTAAAATTATGCAGAGAACGTTCAGTTTGTGCACCCCAGTAACGATCTTGCCGTACGGCAATCGTTCCAAAGCTATCGGTTTCCTGACGTGTTTCAACCATGACTAAGATCCTTTTTGTTCGCAAATTTAATAAAAAGCTAGATAACGCAAAATAGAAAAGAGAGGCAAGCCTTTGAAGGCTCTTTAGAGAAATTATTTTATTAATCATCCTTGACATCTGTGAGCAGCGATTTTATATTCCAACTGCTGTTAGCACTCGTAGTTTGAGAGTGCTAGCAAGAACTTAAGATTAATTCAATTTTATCAATTATATTAAGTTTTAAGGATTTAAAACATGGCTAATATACAATTCCGCCCACTTCACGATCGTGTCGTTGTTCGTCGGGTTGAATCTGAAAATAAAACCGCTGGTGGCATTATCATCCCTGATACTGCAAAGGAAAAACCTCAAGAAGGTGAAATTATTGCTGTTGGCAATGGCGCTCTTGATGACAACGGAAAGCGTGTGCCTCTCGAAGTGAAAGCAGGGGACCGTATCCTCTTTGGAAAATGGTCTGGCACTGAAGTAAAGATTAATGGGGAAGATCTCCTCATCATGAAAGAATCTGACATTATGGGTATTCTAGGCTAATTTAAGAATCCCAATTTTTTGTTTTGTACTATTTGAGATAATTTCAAGGAGAAATTAAATGGCTGCTAAAGAAGTCAAGTTTGGCCGTGAAGCGCGTGAGCGTTTGTTGCGCGGTGTTGATATCCTTGCTAACGCTGTTAAGGTAACCCTCGGCCCTAAAGGGCGCAATGTGGTGATCGATAAATCATTTGGTGCACCTCGCATCACAAAAGATGGTGTATCCGTTGCAAAGGAAATCGAACTAGAAGATAAGTTCGAAAATATGGGTGCGCAAATGTTGCGTGAAGTGGCTTCCAAAACCAATGATATTGCTGGTGATGGAACAACAACGGCAACTGTTTTGGGACAAGCTATCGTTCAAGAAGGCGTAAAAGCCGTTGCTGCTGGTATGAACCCAATGGATCTTAAGCGTGGAATTGATGCTGCTGTCGATGAAGTGGTAGCAAATCTCTTCCAAAAAGCGAAGAAAATCCAAACTTCAGCAGAAATTGCACAAGTGGGAACAATTTCCGCTAATGGTGCGGAAGAAATCGGTAAGATGATTGCTGATGCTATGGAAAAAGTAGGCAATGAAGGCGTCATTACCGTGGAAGAAGCAAAAACTGCTGAAACGGAATTAGAAGTCGTGGAAGGGATGCAATTCGATCGTGGATATCTTTCCCCCTATTTCGTCACCAATGCTGAGAAAATGGTGGCTGATCTCGATGATCCTTACATTCTCATTCATGAGAAGAAATTGTCTAATCTCCAATCTCTTCTTCCAGTGCTTGAAACTGTTGTTCAGTCTGGTAAGCCATTGCTCATCATCGCTGAAGATGTTGAAGGGGAAGCTTTGGCAACACTCGTTGTTAATAAGTTGCGTGGTGGTTTGAAAATTGCTGCCGTGAAAGCGCCAGGATTTGGTGATCGTCGTAAAGCAATGCTTGAAGATATTGCAATCTTAACATCGGGTCAGGTGATTTCTGAAGATGTGGGCATTAAACTTGAAAATGTCACTTTGGATATGCTTGGACGGGCTAAGAAAGTGAATATTTCGAAAGAAAATACCACGATTATTGATGGTGCTGGGCAAAAAGCTGAAATTAATGCACGCGTTAATCAAATCAAAGCACAAATTGAAGAAACAACTTCTGACTATGATCGTGAAAAATTGCAAGAAAGACTTGCTAAACTCGCTGGTGGTGTTGCCGTTATTCGTGTTGGCGGTGCAACAGAAGTTGAAGTGAAAGAAAAGAAAGATCGTGTTGATGATGCCTTGAATGCAACACGTGCTGCTGTGGAAGAAGGTATTGTTGCTGGTGGTGGTACCGCATTGTTGCGTGCAGCAAATGCGTTGACCGTTAAAGGAAACAATCCTGACCAAGAAGCTGGGATTAATATTGTTCGTCGTGCACTCCAAGCACCAGCTCGTCAAATTGCAACGAATGCTGGTGAAGAAGCAGCAATTATTGTGGGTAAGGTCTTGGAAAACAATGCCGATACCTATGGTTACAACACTGCAACCGGTCAATTCGGTGATTTGATTGCTTTGGGAATTGTTGATCCTGTGAAGGTTGTGCGTTCTGCTCTTCAGAATGCTGCTTCAATTGCGAGCCTTCTTATCACGACAGAAGCAATGGTTGCTGAAATGCCAAAGAAAGAAACCCCAATGCCTCCGATGCCTGGTGGCGGAATGGGTGGAATGGGTGGAATGGATTTCTAAGCCCTTTCATAAAAATAAAGAGGACGGGTCCATTGGGCCCGTTTTTTTTAACCCTTTTTTAATCGATGCTAATTGGTTGATTTATAACGATAATTTATCGTTTTTCCTATTGAATGAGATTCCCGAATATTGTAAGATTCTCTTAAATCCTCTCATTTTGAATCAAGTGATATCATTTATTTGCACGTCAGAAGTGGGGCTGGCGTGTGTGTAAAGATTTAAAGAAAGAAGTAAAAATGCCTCTTATGAATCATCTGAATAGTAAGGGCTGTCGCAACATTGGATGTTGACAAAGAGTATGATGAGGCCGGCTTGTCCCTTCATAAGCGTAAAGATGGCGGTGCTCAATGGCTTTATCGGTATACCAGAGCGGCGTATTGTTGAGATATGTATCGCGTGAAGTTGCTGATTTGATTGCTTTGGGAAGTTGATCGCGTGAAGGTTGTCCGTTGTGCTCTTGCCCATGCTGCTTTAATTGCGAACCTTCTTATCACGATACAAGGCAATAGTTGTTGAAATGCTAAAGAAGAGATCCCAATGCCCCCAATGTTTAGAGGTGGAAGGGGCGGAATGGTTTTCTAAGCCCTTTCATAAAGATAAAAATGGATCAAGAGAGTGTCATTTTTTCTGTGATTTTTTCTTATGGTTGCACTGTGCTCTTCTTGTGCCAAGAGATCTTATGCTTCATTGATGCATTTTTTTAAGAAGTGTTTTGATGGTCATGTTATTTTAGAAGATGTTTTGGTCTTTAGCAAAATTTCGCTTTTATTTCTTGTGAGATGATTTTAATCGCGAAGCATTTTAGAAAAATGCCATGTTTGTGTTGTGCTTTAGCAATGGACAGTGAGGATATATTGCTCTATTGAGGGCTCAGAGGGATGACTTTTCTTGAATGAATAAATTAGAGGTAATCTTATGAATCAATACCCTAAATGTCCGCACTGTGGTGGGATTTATACTTATGAAGAGGGTGAAAATTTCTTATGTCCTGAATGCGCCCATGAGTGGCCACAAAAGAGGGAAGATTCTTTTGCCTCGGAGGTTGTTTATGATGCGAATGGTCAGGTTTTGACAAATGGCGATAGCGTTATGGTGGTGAAAGATCTTAAAGTAAAAGGCGCAGCCTCCGTTCTCAAAACTGGGACTAAGGTGAAGAATATTCGCCTGGTTGATGGGGATCATAATATTGATTGTAAGATTCCTGGAATTGGCCAAATTGGCTTAAAATCAGAATTTGTTAAAAAAATTTAAGCGGTATCGAGTTGAAGCACTTGCTGTTTGTTTAAGTGCATTTGCTTGTGATGAAGAGAGGAGGATCTCTTCTCTTCTTTTAAAGTTTGCTAAGATGTTTTGGCGCCAATATCAAAGATCTTGTGGCAAAATAGAACGCCATTGGGTTGCACATTCACGAGCTTTTTTAAGAAACATTTCTTAAAGCATCAAAACCCATTTTACGACACTACCCGTGGATAGTATAACGATAAAGCCATTGAACACCACCATCTTTACGCTTGTGAAAGGACAAGCCGGCCTCATCATTCATTTACCGGCCCCCAACGTTGCGACAGCCCTTGCTATTCAGACAATTCATAAGAGGCATTTTTACTCTTTTCTTAGAGTTTTTATCCACACACCAGCCCCTCTTGTGACGTGTAAATAAATGATTATGATTGATACAAAATGAGAGGGTTTTGCAATATTCAAGGGTCTCACATCAACAGATAAAATGATAAATTATCATTATAAATCAATGTGCTGTAGTAATAGGATGAAAGAATGAGGGGGATGAAACAACGGAGCTATAGATGTATCACTTTGTTTGCATGACAGTACCTTGTGTAGCGTATTGGCTTTAGGGATTCGAGTGTTTCTTTTGCACTATTGGAGTGCTGTGGTTGTGTTAGAGGCGTACAACACATTGATTTATAAAGATAATTTACTGTTTTTCCTATTGAATGAGACCCCCGAATATTGTAAGATTCTCTCATCTCAAACCTGCTTATGTTCAATCAATTAAAGTCATTTATTTGCACGCCATAAGCGGGGTTATCGTGTGGGTAGAAAACAGTTTAGAAAAGAGTAAAAATGCCTCTTATGAATCGTCTGAATAGAAAGGGCTGTCGCAACATTGGGGGCTGGTAAAGAGTATGATGGCGCCGGCTTGTACCTTCATAAGTGGACATTTTTGTAACAGTGTGGTTAAGACTCTTTTGGTTGTAGCATTTGCTTATCGGTCGCTTTGCTTTTTATTGCGGCATTGCTTCTACACCTAAAACTTCTGGAATAAAATGCCGCAAAAGATTTTCAATGCCATGTTTGAGTGTTGCGGTCGAAGAGGGGCATCCGGCGCATGCTCCTCGCATATTGAGGTAAACAATACCATTTTCAAATCCACGAAAAGTAATATCTCCTCCATCATTGGCAACAGCTGGGCGAACGCGTGTTTCGAGAAGCTCTTTAATTGTTAAGACAATCTCAGCATCTTTCTCATCATAAAATTCTTCGTTAAGGGCATGGGTTTGCGCTTGTGTAGAAGCGTTGGCGGTGATAACTGGATCACCGGAGAGAAAATGCTCCATAATTGTGCCTAAAATAACTGGTTTTAGATGTTGCCATTCCCCCTCTTTTTTGCTGACAGTGATGAAATCATAACCCAAGAAAACACCATTGACATTTGGAATATTAAACAGTTTCGCCGCCAGAGGTGAATTTTTAGCCGCTTCTTCACGATCGCGAAATTCTAATACTCCTTCGGAAAGAACCACACGACCTGGTAGAAATTTGAGTGTTGCAGGGTTGGGCGTGGTTTCTGTTTGAATAAACATAGAACTCTCCTTTTTTTGTGAGGGATGAGGAATATGATGACGCTTCTTCGCGCTTTTAAGCAATCAATTCAATGTCTTCATCGGCAAGGTTGCTTGGAATGACAGTGACAGGAATTGAAAAAGCTGTCCCCTTGTTACCAATCATTTGAATCAGTGGTCCTGGTCCTTCTGCGTGTGCACTGGCTGCTAAAACAATGAGTGCAATTTCCTTATCTTCATCGATGAGTTTAGAAATTTCATCAATTTTTTTTCCTTCGCGGATAATCATTTCTGTTTCTAGAGCATGTGTGGTGCGGACATCATGAGCAATTTCTCGCAACACTTTATAGGCACTTTGCGTTGATTCTGTGCGCATAACGTTATTGACACCCAAAAAATGTTGAAATTCTATACTGTCAACGATACAGAGCAAGACCAGTGTTCTATTGGTATTTTGTGCATGTTGTGCGGCAAAAGCAACAGCACGCCGACATTCTGGTGTTTCATCAATGATGACCAAAATTTTTTTCTTGTGCTGTTTTTTTGGATTTTTTTGCTTAGAAACCATGGGTTTTCTCTCTATCCTCTTGATGATTGAAATCCTATTGTTTCATGTATCGTGCAAAAATCCAACGATTTCACGGACTTTTTTCATATTTTTTTCTGCTAATGCGCTAGCACGGTGTGCGCCATCATGCAAAACGGAGTCAATATAAGCGCTGTCTTGATGCAATCGACGCAATTCCTCTGTTATTGGGGCAAGTTTATGGACAACAAGGTCTGCTAAGGCTGTTTTGAATAGTGAAAATTGTTGCCCTGAAAATTCTAAAAGCGCTTTTTCTTTGTTCACTTGTGCAAAGGCGGCATAGATCCCAAGAAGATTGTCAATCTCTGGTCGTCCTTCGAGAGCTTTTAGTGTATCGGGAAGAGGGGCTGAGTCCGTTTTTGCTTTGCGGATTTTTTTGGCTATAAGATCAGCATCATCGGTTAAATTAATGCGCGAAAAATCTGAAGGATCTGATTTTGACATTTTTTTTGTTCCATCGCGTAGAGACATAACGCGCATCGCTGTCTCTCCTATCAGGGCTTCTGGTATTGGGAAAAAACCTTGTTTTTCTTCCTCACCCATTTGCATCGAAACAGCACAATTTAATTTTGCAATACGATCAGAATAGTCGTTGTTAAATTTTTGGGCAATGTCTCGCGTCAGTTCAACATGCTGTTTTTGATCTTCACCAACTGGAACATGGGTGGCACGATAGAGTAAAATATCAGCGGCCATCAGACTTGGGTAAGCAAAAAGTCCAAGGGATGCTTTTTCACGATCTTTTCCTGCTTTATCTTTAAATTGCGTCATCCGTTGGAGCCAACCAATGCGAGCAATACAATTGAAAATCCATGCGAGTTCGGCATGTTGAAAAACCCGAGATTGGTTAAAAATAATGTGTTTTTGAGGATCAATACCCGCTGCTAAAAAGGCGGCTGTAACGGCTCTGGTTGCTTCAGTCAAAACGAGGGGATCTGGATTTACTGTGAGTGCGTGCATATCGACAACGCAATAGAGGCATTGATAAGAGGTTTGTAGCTCAACCCAATGCTGGATAGCGCCAAGATAATTACCAAGATGTAAATTACCACTTGGTTGTACACCAGAAAAAACAAGCGGTGTGAAAGTGTCCATAGAAGTGTTCTTTCCTCAATAAAGTTATTTCTTTTGCGTTTTGTGTCAAAACGCTTTTCTGAAAGCAAGATAAAATATTACAGCCGTTTTTTAAAATTTTTGAAGGTGAGAAAAAAGGAGCGCTTATTCATTAAAAAATAGGCGCTGAAATAGACCAAGAGGAGGGCAAGCATGATCCCTGCAAGCGTGCTTGCACGCAAGAAAAAGGATGCTTGTGAGGAGAGGGGAATAGACAAAAAACCAAGCTCATCGAGAAGATAATGAAGGGCTATCGTGCTTAAAGAAGTAACGAATATCAGACAGGCAATGTGCTTTATCAGTTGTGCATCAACTTTCCAATAGCTCCGTTTGATAAGGATACTACAAAGCAACAGTGTGTTAACCCATCCAGAGGTGATTTCGGCAATGACAATGCCGCGGGCTGATAAAAGGGGGAACAATGTTAAAGCAAGACTGATATTGATGAAAACGCAAATACCAGTGAAAATCATCGGCGTTTTTGTATCTTCATGGGCAAAGAAATTGGGAATAAACACCTTGATGAGGACAAAGGCTGGAAGCCCTAATCCATAAAGTCTAAGGAGTTGTGCAACATGGTGCGTTGACTCACTGGTAAATTGCCCACGCTCAAAAAGCAAACTGACAATGGGCGTGGAGAGCAGCAAAAAGGCAACAGAGGCAGGAAGTGTTAACAACAGGGTGAGTTCAATGGAGCGATTTTGTAAATCATGCGTTTCTTCATGCTTCTTGCTACGCAGTGCTCTTGTTAATTCTGGTAAAAGAACCGTTGCAACGGCAATTGCTATGACGCCTAGGGGCAATTGATAAAGACGATCAGCATACATCAAAGAGGATACAGCACCCGATTGGCTGGAAGCAATATTGGTATTGATGAGCAAATTGATTTGCGTGATCCCCCCTGTGATGGCGGCAGGGAATGCTAAAGTTAAAAGCTTGCGAACATTGGGACTGAAATGGGGGCGGCGAAGAAAAATCTTCATTCCACTATGACGCAAAGCAATAGCGATTAAGGTGAGTTGGAGAATGCCTGCCGCTAAGACACCCCAAGAAAGATTTAAGCCGATATGCCAAGCATCAAGCTTATAGAACCAAGCATAGGCAAGCACGCCGATGAGAATAATGTTCAAGAAGAGGGGGGCTACGGCTGCGATAAAATAGCGCCGTAGAGCATTCAACATGCCCCCCATCATTGCTGCTAAAGACATGCAAGTTAAATAGGGAAACATGATTGCGGTAAAATGAATCGTTGCGTTAAATTTTGTCGCATCTTCTGTAAAACCTGGAGCAATGATCGTTCGTACCAAAAAAGGCATACTGAGTTCCATGGCAATGGTTAAAAGTAACAGCAGCGAAAAGAGAACGCCAAAGACCTCTTCTGCGAATTTGCAAGCAGCTTCCCCACCATCTTCAGTAATTTTTTTCGAAAAAAGAGGAACAAAAGCTGCGTTAAAGGCGCCTTCAGCAAAAAAACGGCGAAATGTATTGGGAAAACGAAATGCTGCATTGAATGCATCGGAAACAGGGCCAGTTCCAAGAGCTGCCGCCATGAGCATTTCACGGATAAAGCCAAAAATACGGCTCATCAGGGTTCCAGAAGCAACAGTTGCAAATTTTTTAATTAAAATCATAAAAATACATCGGGTTTTTCATAAAGGACAGGTAATAAAAGATGACTATAAATCATGAGATTATAAAAATCTGATTAGCGTGTTAATACAATAGTGTTAATAAATACTCTTTTAAAGTGTTTTATGCTGGCGCTTATTTCTCATCAAAAGTGCTTGGAGCGTTTTAAAGTGTGCTTGTTGCTCCTGTATGAAAGTTTTTAGAATATGCATAAAGAAATAAAGTTTCTTTCTCTTAAACTAAAGAGAGAGGATTTTTGTCACGAATAGAAGAGAACGTCCAGAGAGTAGATTAAGAGTGATGATTATTTTTGTTGGGACTTTTATTGCGTTTTTTCTGGTTATGATACAGAGGGCATTTTTTTGTTTTCACACTCTCTGTTTTGCTTTTTAAAATTATCATTAGGGGACTTTTCCTTTGAGGAAATAAACATGAAACCATTTGCTCTACCGCCATTGAGCACCACTATCTTTACCCTTATGAAGGTGCAAGCTGGCCCTGTCATCCTCTTTACCGCCCCCCAATGTTGCGACAGCCCTTGCTCTTCAGACGATTCGTAAGAGGTATTTTTGCTCCTTTCTTGAGAGTTTTTACCCACACATCAACTCTGCTTAGGACGTGCAAATAAATGATTATGAGTGATACAAAATGAGAGGATTTAAGATTAAGAGAACCTTACAATATTCGGGGGGCTCATTCGAGAGGAAAAACGATAAATTATCATTATAAATCAACACATTGATACCTCTAGGAGAGCCCCTAAAGGTTTTACCCTCGCTCATAAGATGATGAGGAAGAATCTTGAGCCCAAAATCTCTATGTTCCATGCGTTCTTTTAAAACAAGCGCTTTTTTGGATTGGAGATATCTTTAAACAAATCTTACATAGGTTGTCAATTTTTGTCTTTCAGGGATGCAAGACTGGTAAGATTTATGCGTTTTTCTGTCATAAGAAAAAAGGCACATATGTGGTTTGCAACGTTAGCAAGTTTGTCAAAAAACATCTGTTGCGTGCGTTCATTGTCTTTTATGAAAGGATGCGTGTCGTTTAACTGTGTCATGATTTTAGCGGCATTTTCAATCCATGCTTTGCGGGTTAAGTTTGGCAAATTATTATCTCAGTGTTCGGTCTTCATTTTCAAGATTCTCTTAATCCTTATGCTTTCCGATGCAAAACAAGATCGTTTTTTTTCAACTCTGGCGGACGAGCGATAGTGTTCTGTGCAAAGGTGAATGGTTTTTCATGGGCAGAGCTAGCCGCTTCAAAAGTATTTTTCAATAAAGTGTGATGAAGGGAGCGCAGATTTGCTGATGTTAGCCTTTGCGGTGGTGCTTCTTGGTGTCAATGAAGAATTTCTTTGGCACAATTGCCGGCATACTGCACTGGTAATCTTGGAAGCGTTTTTGTTTCTTTTTTTTCAGTGTGATCCTTTTTGGATAAAGAAAATTATGCTCAAAGAGAGGGATCTTTCCTTGTCATAGAGCTCGGTTTATCAGAGTCTTTAATTCTTCTGATGGAATCTTTCTTTACACATTCTTTTAAAATTTCAAGCGTTTTTATTTTAAATGAAGCGTTATCCTTGCAAGCATATGGGGTCTGCTTGCTTGTGTCAAACGCTTCATAATACGCTTATTCCCTTTCTTTTGAGAGAGAGAGTGAGAACAACATTTTGTTTTCTCAATTCTTTAGGGTGAGCGAGATATTTGGTAAAATTTTGCTGGGGTATTGCACACTATTCCTTGATATAATTTCTCTTTAAGGGACCAAATGAAAGACCAAAGTTGATGTCTATTTAGCAGCTCAGAGCTCGACTTCCTTCTCTCTCAACTTTGCGTGGTCGAACGTCTTGAGAGCTCTTTTCTGCTTGCTTCAGGGAAGAGGCAGCAGCTTTTTGGTGGACATTTAGTGTGCGCTCAAGTTTTTTATGAGGTTTTAAGGGGGGATGCTGTGGTTGCAAGCTTTCCTCTAGACTGCCCTTTTCCGCTTGCTTCAGAGAAGCTTCAGCAGCTTTTGGGTGGAGATTTTCTGGTGAGCGTTCAAGTTGTTTATGAGGCTTCGAGAGGTCTTGTTGTTGCAAGTTTCTCTCTAGGCTGCTAGAAGGGGTATGGCGTTGTTGTTGTTGATGGGTTTCTACAATGTGCTCTTTTGCATGTTTTAGAGCTTCTGCATAACCTTCAATGGCTTCCCCTAGATAGGGAAGAGCACTTTCAGCCTCTTTGCGTGCATTACTTTTAAAGCCATGGAAATTGCGACCAGCAAGTTTACCAAACAATTGAGGATGATGTGTAACTTGCCATGCAACTTCCTCTCCCATGGCAGGATTTTTTTCAATATCTTCAATCCGATACTGCAAAATGCCCGGATCATTAAAAGCAACTGCACACCAATAAGTGACTTCTGAATGACAATATTTCACTGGTGTCTGGCTTTTAACTCTGCGGGCAAGTTCCTTCGGTGAAAGGGTATCTCTTTCTTGCTCAGCTTGATGCGGTTTTTTTTGTAAATCTTCAGCGAGAGTCTTTAGGTCCATTGATGCTCTATGCTGTGGTCTTCTTCCTAAACGGGCCTGAAAAATATTCTCTCTTGCTCGTTTTACAGTCTCGGCATAATTTTCAAGGGCAAAACAGAGAGAGGGAACCTGCTGTTCGGCCTCTTTGCGTGCTTGATTTTTTATACCAAGAACTTTTTTTCCAGCAAGTCTACCAACAAGTTTAGGATTGTCTGCAACTTGCCATGAAAGGCTTTCGCCTAGGGAAGGACTTTTTTCAATTTCTGCAAGTTTTTGATTAAAAATATCTGGATTGCCATAAACAGTTTGAGACAAACCTCTGACGCTGTCTTTACAGATTAGGACCAGCGCATTGCTTCTAACTCTGTCGAGAATTTCCTCTGGAGAGAGAGAGGAGGTTATTCTTGCGGAAGTAAGCGTTGCACGCTTTTGCCCTTTGTCGCTGAAGTGCGGTGATTTTTGCGCAGCCGCTGCTGCATAAAGTCCTGCACTATCTTGAGAGGAAGAACTGTCTTTCTGCATGGCTTTCGTACGAGGCGGTTTTGGTGGAGCCGCTGTTGCATAAAGTCCTGCACTATCTTGAGAGGAAGAGCTGTCTTTTTGCATGGCTTTCGTACGAGGTGGTTTTGGAGGAGCGGCTGTTGCAGTGAGACCTTCACTGTCTTGAGAGGAAGAGCTGTCTTTCTGCATGGCTTTCGTACGAGGTGGTTTTGGTGGAACCGCTGTTGCATAAAGTCCTGCACTATCTTGAGAGGAAGAGCTGTCTTTCTGCATAGCTTTCGCCCGGGGCGGTTTTGGAGGGGAAAACTTTGCTTGTAGTGTTTGGCTGTCTTGTGTCGCTTGGTTGCTTAACTCTCTGTCTCTTGCGCGCGGTGGTCTTGGTGGAGAAGTTCTTGTTTGTAGTGTTTGGCTGTCTTGTGCCGCTTGGTTGCTTAACTTTCTCTCGTGCGCACGCGGTGGTCTTGGAGGGGAAACCCTTGTTTGTGGTGTTGGGCTCTCTTGTGTTGCTATGGTGCTTTGTTGCTTTTCGCTTACAGGAGATGTCCTTTGCGAAGGAACGCTTTCCTGTACGGCTTGTGTTGGTTGTTGGTGGTGAGGAGGTGTTTGTTCCTTTGGGGAAACATTTGGGGTAGGGGATATTGGGGTTGATTGTTCTTGCGGTCCTTGAAATTTTTCCATCAGGTTTGCTATAGCAGGGGAAGGTTGTCTTTTTTTCATGCATGTTTCCTTTCAAATTTTTACACGATTTGCTTTCGAAAAGTTCTTCAAGCTCCTCTTCATCTTCATGCTTTTTCATCACTTTTTATGGAGAATGCTAAAATTGGATGCTTTCAAAAAATTTTGCATTCTTTGATAGAGATGATCATCAATATTTGTCATTAAAGATGCTGTCATATGAACCCGTTAGAACAAATTTGAGGAGAATTATGATAAAACTTTTTATTTCATTCCTTCTTCACCTTTGCGAGAAGTGTGTCAAAAGACACGATTGGAAACTAAAACTTCTCCATGCTTAGCTAGAGAAGGCTATCGTTTTTTGGCATAAAACTTTACGAGGACGAACGGTTGGACCTTTTTCGTATGAATGCCCAGAGGTTTGACTAGACTCATGCTGTGAGGTAGAGGATAAATATTCAGGCAGTTTAGAAGCTTTTGGTGACTCTTGCTGTCTTTGTAAGCTTTTCGCTCGTTGAGCAGAGGGATCGTGGTGTTTTTGTTGTTTTTGATGGGATTGTAGAAGGTGATTTTGTAGCGAATTTACCGCACTTGCGTAGTTGTCAACCGCGTCAATGAGGTGAGAAAGACCTGCTTCAGCATGTCGGCGTGCACTGTTTTTAAAGCCACAGAGGTTCAGACCAGCGTAGGAGCGAAGTGATTGGGGATAAGCTGCAAGTTGCCATGTGAATTCCTCTGCTACAGCAGGATTTTGGAGAATCTCTTTCATTTTTTCGGTAAAAATAGTGGAGCTGCCAAAAACAACTTTGCTCCAATGGTTGACTTGTGCATGATGCCTTTTGATCGCTGAATTTTCCTCAACCATGGTAGAAATTTCTGCTTTCGAAAGGGGGGGGTGCATCCTTTCAGGATGATCTGAGCTTTGTAGAATTTTGGCTATTGCTTCACTTCCCATTGATTGTTCATAATGGACGAGCACTGCGTCTGGGGTCATGACCAATTCTTCTCTTGCATATTTTACAGCTTCTCCATAACCAGCAAGAGTGCTACAAAGGGTAGAAAGATTTTCTTCTGCATTTCTGCGTGCACGATTTTTTATGCCTAAGAAGCTGATACCGGCAAGTTTAGACACACTTTCAGGATGTGTTGTAAGTTGCCAGGAGAGGCTCTCTGCTAGTGTGGGATTTTTTTGAATTTCCTCCATTTTTTCTTGTAAAATATTTGTGTTGCCATAAGCACTTTGGCATAAATCTTGGAGCTTCTCTCGATATGATTTTACCAATTGGCTGTGCGGAAGAAGCTGCATAATTTGTTCTTCTGAAAGAACCTTTGGAGGCTTTTGTGAAGATGCTGTTGCGGATGCGGAGAGGGCCTCTTCTTCAGTGTTCGTTGAAGTGTTGGTTACAGAGTGTCTTTGCTGTTGTTTTTTCAAGCTGGAAGATTGTTTTTTGTGTTGTGAGGCAGATTTTGTGGAAAGATTTTCTGGGAAAGTGCGCTGTGTGGCAGTTTGTTCATAGAGTTTTATGAGCTCTTGTACTGAATGGTGTGGCGGACGGGATTGATTTTTTTTCATGCCTGTTTCCTTTCAAAATTGTTTCAGAAAACCTTTTTGGTGAACACGCCACCTTTATCGTTTGAGAGTTTTATGACAAAGAACAACCCCTGCAAGAACTTGCAAAGATTTGGCTCTTCGCCATTGCTGTAAGAGACCTTTATGTCTTTTATAAAGCTATTTTATGAAATTTTATCAATAACTTATATAAATTATGGAATTTATTGAAGAGAGATTTTTCATAACATTTTACAACCATCCTTGGCGCAAATCGAAAGACAACACTTTGCGCCAAGAGATCAGATAAACGACGAGAATTTATGCTTCTCTCTCTTCTGCATGCTTACATCGCAAAAGCCATGCCACCACCTTGCTGTCTGCCACGTGGTTGCCTTTCTTGTTGTGGAGAATCTTGTTCTCTCCCTTGGCGATGATGGCGTTCATGGTGCTGATGGCGTGCTTGACGCTCTGGACTTTCTTTTTCCCTCTCAACACCTCTGTCTTGGCGGTGTTCACGGGTGAGATTTTTGTGGAGCTTTTCTGCAACGTGTACATGTCTTTCAAGGGCTGCACAAAGGGGACCAAAACCATCTTCAGCGTCTCTGCGGGCTGGGCTTTTGACACCAAGTATTTTTTGTCCGGCAAGCTTACCAGGACCCTCAGGATTTTGCATTAGGTCTTGTAAGATTTCCCGTCCTTTGCTCGGATCATCAAGAATTCGAGCAAGCTGGGGGTTCAAAGCATGTTGATTACCATAAACCGTTGCGCACCACACTTGGATTTCGCTTGCACCATATTGGAAGTCTGTGTTTTTTAAAAGCATTGAAGTTATTAAATCCTTCTCGGTCTGAGGAGGGGATGTTCTTTTTCTTGACTCTGGTCCTTGGTAGATAGGATTTTCTCGGTGATCAGCGCCTGGTCCACCACTTCCCATGCCAAGCGTTGCGTAGACAGAGTCTATTGGTCGTTCGGGGTGCCGTCCACCCCTTGGGTCGACTTCTGCGTAGAGATGCTCTGATTTTGGTCGGGGTTGTCGCCCTCCACTTCCGCTGAAGTCAAGATCTGCGTAGAGAGATTCTTGTTGATGGGGGGCTCGTCCACCAACCGCACCCAATTCAGGAGGCTCTTGGAGGGATGTGCGCCAATTGTCTTCTGACAGATCTTTTATTGCATAGGGGTCCACTCGTTTTCGAAGGGTTGGCTCACTACGCGGTCTTGAATAGGGATTGGCATCTGTCGGTGGGTTTTGCGGGGCATAGGGAGATTCTGTTCGAACCTCTTCTGCTGATCGTGTTTGACGCTGTCCTCTATTTTGCTTATTAACCTTTGCGTAGAGCTCACTTGGGTCAAATGGTGCAGAAGGACTTGGTTGATGTTTTTTCATGCATGTTTCCTTTCAAAATTTTAGAAAACCTCTTTGGAGTATTCTCTCCCTTTATGGTGGGAGCGCTTTTATAAAAAGTACTCATTTGAATGACAGAATAACCTCCAAAGATTCTGCGCTATTCACCCCTTTCGTAATGGATGTTTGTGTCTTTTATACAGTTTTTTTGTGAAATTTTATCAATAAGTTAAATAAAATTACTAAGTCTGTTTTGAGGGAATTTTTTGTAACGTTTTAGAACACCTCTTGACGCAATTGAGAAAAAATGATGTGCGCCAAGAGATGCGAGTACAAGCAAAAATGATGGTGGTTGTTAGCTGCTAAGAGCGAGGGATGAAGAGCGACTGACTTTGAGGGCACGCGTTTGACATTGTGCTTCTTTGGTGGAGGTCACAACTTTGGCAATGTCTTTCGCTTTGCTTTCTGAGGTGCCAAGCAGGCAAGCAAGTCTTGTGATCTCTTGGTCCTGTATGGCTTTACGCTCCTCTGATGATAAACGATTGTGTAATTTGCGTCCATAAGCATGCAGTTCTCGTTGCAGCGTAGGAGAATGAGACAAGGCTTCTTTTTGTTGTTCCGCTGATAAGGAGAAAAGGGTTTGCAAGTTTCTTGTCGGCTTTTCAACAGGCTGGCTCAAGCGATTTTGTTCTCTTGTGTGTTGTTCTAGAATATTGTCCTTTGTCTGTTGCGCTGTTGTTGTATAGTCTTTTAATGCTTCACAAAGCTGTTGGACATTCTCTTCAGCGCGTCTTCGCGATGGACTTTTCATGCCAAGAATTTTCCTTCCCGCAAGCTTATGAACGGATTTAGGATCTTGCATTATTTGATCGGCAAACTGGTTTCCTAAGGTTGGATCGGCATTGATGAGATCTAGCTTTGTGCTTAAAGCTTGCGGGTTGCCATAAACATATTTTGAGAGCTCTTCAACTTTTTTTCGGCCCGCTTCGACCCAGGGATTGTATTTCAGGCTTTCAAACAGTGCTTCATTGGTCAGAGGCGATAATGTTTCTTTTGGGATCAGATCTTCTCGTAAGTTTTGAACGTTGGTTTTTTCAAAGCAGATGTGGGCGCCATTGTGTAAGGTTTTGATGTGCTCGGGTTTGAGATCATCTTTATGGCCAACGACGAAAATACCTCCTACCTCCATAACAAAACCTTCTGCTGAAGAGCCCCTATAGATGCCTTCATAGGTGGTTCCTTCTTTTGCAGCGACAACAATACGATTATTGATTTCATTGAGACCAGAATTTCTCATTTGGGAGATGAATTCTTTTAAAAGAAGGGCTTTTTGCGGATGGGTGATATCTTCAAATAGATCTCTCATTGGCTGTGGATTGTTATATTGCATTGCTTCAATACAAGCAGTGGTCATGCGTGCTTGTGTGATAAAAGAAAAGTCAATTCTATAACCTGCTACTTCTCCAAGCTTTTCCATAAACATGCGATTGACACGCCCATTCCCTTTTCTGAAAGGATGTGCATGATCGAGTGCCATAAAAATTTCAGCGGCTTCGACAGAAAACTCTTGGCGTGATAAACCTTGTAAATTATTCTTTGCACGAAGTTTTTGCTCTAATTGTTTCAGTTCTTTTTGAATCTGTGGACCAACAGCAAAGGGGATCTCATAACCTTTTGGGCGCATTGCTGGCATACGAGCGATGCTTCCATCTGCAAAGGTAAAGGGTTTGTCACGCATCTGACCGGCCCATTCAAAAGTCTGATGAAAAAGGCTCCAGTGAATTGTTTTTAAGTAAGCGGCATCAAATCTTTGCGGTGGTGGTTCATGGCGAAAATTCATTGCTGCTTTGGCTGTATCATGGGCCGTGCGTGTATATAGTTTGTGTGGGTCTTTGATCCCATATTTGTTTTTCAGTGTTTTGCTCTTTTTATACAGATAATTTTGCTCCAACATATTTTTTTCCTTATGAGGGTGGGTGGGCGATGAGCGCGCTAAACGCTTCGTGTTCAAATCCCCCCTTCGCGTATTCTTTTGCGATTCCAAATTTTTGAGGAGAAAATTTTATTCCTTCAACTCTCTGTCTTAGGATCGGTATGATTGACTTTAGCAATTGTTGCTCTTCGTTTTTGTCATTTCTTTGTATGGGATTTGATGGTGTGTTTGAATTGTTTGCATGGACGTTGTCTTTTTTGATGTGCTTAGAAAACGCTCTCTTTGATAGCCTTTCTCTTCCTGATTGTCGGTGTCATCACTGACATCTTCTTTAGACATTTTCCTTTCCAAGTTGTCTTCTTCAAAAGCTCTTTGTTCGGCTTTTAAGGAATGGAGAGCAGAGCGTGATTGCCGTTGATTTTGTTTGAGGGCGTTCACAAGGGACGCTGATGTTGGGAACGCACGGACAGATGTAGCACCTAAGATCTTCTCCATCATTTTTTCCTTGTTGGACTCTATAAAAATCCCTTTTTAATAGACTTTTATGAAAGAGAACGCTTGGCTTTTTCTTTTTTATGCTGTCATTCCCCATAAGAGGGTGTTTTTCAGCTTTTCTTTTTTTGTGGGGCAAAACGGTTCTTTTCAGCAGCCGCTAACATTTCTTTTCTTCTAAAATAGATCGCTCGACCACATCGTAAAGGGGGATGCCCTTGCATAAGAATAATTTGTTCGTCTTGACGCATTTCCTGAATAATTTCGTGAGGTAAAATCAGGGCTCTTTGTTGATAATTGATGTTGTAAGAGTTCTTTCCCAATGACAAACCTCTCGATTTGCTTGTTCCAGCTACCTCAATTGTCATTTGACCACAGCGCTCTGAAATGTCTTTGGCTGTTTGAAGATCTTTAATGGCAGCGTAACTGACAAAGGAACAGCTTTCAAACCATGATCGTGCCCCTGATTCCCCAAAGTGATTGACCAACTGACCTGTGGATTGATAAAAAAGCATCAGCGAGGTGCCGTATTTACGACCACGATCACGTGCTTCTTCTAAAATATTCATATATCCAAGAAGATCAACTTCATCTAAGACAAATAAAACACGCTTTTTGTAGTTTCCATCAGCGGTAATCATGGCATTTAAGAAAGCACCGATAATCACCCGTCCAATTGCTGGATAACTGTTCAAAATGCTCGCTGGAAGATTGAGAAAAACATCTGTATTGCCATTGGTGATATCAGAGGATGCAAAGTCATCGCCACAAACAAGATCCGCGTAATTGGACAAAGAAAGCCATTGGGTGTCTTTGGAAGCGGTTGTGTAGACGCCTGAAAAGGTTTGCTCTGCCATTTCTGTAAAAATACCAACCATTTCACGGATAAAAGGAGAAGGGGTGGTTTCTTGAATGATGCGGAGTTGATTGACAACAGCTGTTTCTGATTGAGACAAAATCCCACGTAAGGTTTTTAAATTGCGCTCACTATCTTCATAGTCATCAGAAAATATCACATGAGCAAGAAGAGCCGTTAAAAGATTATGTGCTTGTGTTGAAAAATATTCTGCTGAAGAGTTTTCTGACTTTTTATCTGTGAGAAGCAATTTGGAAAAACCAACAATATTCGCTTCACGTTGTGTGAGGGGGACGCTATCGTCTAAAAGCCAATCGAGCACGTTAAAATTTTTCGTTAAAATAGAATTGGGATCAAGAACAATAACATTTCTATTGCCCATTTTTTTCCGAGCAAATCTAACCATTGGTGCAACTTCCGTGGAAGGGTCAAGGCAAACAATAGAACCTGGATAGGTTAGGCATGTTGGAACCACTGTGCTTGTTGTTTTATATCCACCAGACCCAGCAAAAAAAATCATGTGAGTTGAACCAAAATCAAGGTTAAAGGAGAGCAGAGGCGCTTTTCCACCTTTTCCCCATGTTGTTTTATTGCCAGGAGCAAAGGGAATATTACACACACTATCTTGATCAACACGGTATCTTTCGCCAACAACAATTTGCCCATTGGCAGGAAAGATTTTGCCTGCATCGCGTAAATTCATCCATGCGGCATCACCAAAAATTCCTTTTTTAGCACGCTTGACTTTGTTTGTCTGTGGAGAAGTTATAAAGTTTTGAATTGCTAAAAGAACAAAGCCGATAAGAACGCCAAAGATAATCATCGGATCCATGAATTGGAGAGCATAGTTCCAAGTTATTCCTTGTTGACCAACATAGGGACTTAAGCGTTTTATTTCACTTCCGATGTAATAAAGGGCAATGATTGCAAAAAAAAGTGCTGAGACGAGGGTAATCGCTTTGCGCAGGTATAGTTTTTGTAAGAGAGTATAAAGTAATGAAACAGCAGAAAACAGGACGAGTATTAATAATGGCTTTGAGCGAATATACCAATAAATTTCATTGTCTGTCAGCCCATTTGTGATCGACAACAAAAAATGAGGAACAAGAAATATTGTTAAAATTCCTAAAGCGATTGGCATGAGAATAAGCGCAAATTGCGTTTTTGTGTATTTCATTGTTTCTTACTTCCAGTTTTATTGCGGTATGCTGTGAAAACGATCTTTTTTACTTTTGAAAAATGGAGATAGAGCGTTAAATAGCCATTTTTTTCCTCTGTGGAAGAAGACGACAACGCTCTTTGAGCCATAAGTGTTCAAAGGAAGATGCAAATTTTCATCTCTTTTAGCTAGCCATCGCGAGTCCTTTTGAGTGATGGAGTTTACGTGTGTAGGCTTGCGTATGCGCTTCTTTTGCCTTCTCAACAGTGTTGGTAATCTCTTTTGCTTTTTGTTGTGAGACTCCAAGACTTTTCGCTAGGGCTTCATAATCATGGTTTGTGATTGCTTGAGATTCACTTGATGAGAGACGATGCTCTAAACTGCATATAAAAGTGCGGAGTTCTTTGTATAACAGAGGAGATTGAGACAAAACGGCTCTTTGTTCTTCTGGTGATAAGCAAAATAGATTTTGTAAGTCTTTACTCGGCTTCTCGACGGCTCTTCCACAGCGTGCTTGTTCGCTTTGATGTTCTTGAGTGATGGCATGACGCTTATAAATTACAGCATCCGCATATTCGACAATTGCGCTACAGAGCAGATTAACATGCTCTTCAGCTCTCGTGCGCGTTTGCGTTTTAAAGAAAAAAAAATCGATCCCTGAAAGAGGAGCAATCGAGTCAGGAAAGCGCTTAATTTGACGTGCAAGCTTTTGGCCTAAATCTGGATCTGTAAAAATCAATTCCATCTGTGTGTTTAATTTTTTTGAGCTGCCATAAATAATTTTTGACAAATGTTGAATGTGATCTCGAGTTGACTGGACATGGATACTGTTTGCAACTTTTTGTGAAAATTCACTTTCTGTGAGAGGCGCTCGTGTTTCTTTGGGAATGAGAATGTTTTCAAGCTCTTGCTTCTTTGGGGCTGTAAAGGTTATTGTATCACCGGATTTTAATGTTTTTATTTGTTCTGGCGTGAGATGCTCTTTATTGCCGATGATGTAAGTCCCTTGCGCATCGAGCATAAAGACATCAGAATTAATCTCTTTATAGGTGCCAAGGTAAGTGACACCTTCTTTTGCAGTCATAACAGGATAATCGTTAACATCGTGTCCAAGGTCTTTCATGCTTTTCATGAATGCTTGTAACGCACGTCTTTTTTCTGGATTGGAGATATCTTCAAGGACATGCCACATAGGCTCTGGATTGCCATATTGTGCTGCTTCGCTATAGGCAATCGTCATGCGTTCTTTTGTTACCAGCGAAAAGTCAAGATGATGCCCTGCTGCATCGGCAAGACTTTCCAAAAAGAATTGTTCTGTGTGTTCATTGCCATCTATGAATGGATGAATATATCTGAGAGAAAGAAAAATTCCTACTGCTTGAGAGATAAATTCTTGGCGCGTTAAGCCTCGCAAATTGTCCTTTTCGGCGAGTATGTTCTCTAATTTTTGTAAATTTTCAAGGATTTCCTCATCGTTTACAAAACCTTTATTCCACTCTGCTCTTTTCATTTCTGGCATGATGGCCGTGGTGCCATCGGAAAATGTGAAGGGAACAGTGCGGATCTTTCCAGCCCATTCAAAGGTATTTTTAAATAACTGGTAATGAATATGGCAAAGATAGCTGGAATCAAAATGTTCTGGCGGAGATTCTTCACGCAGAAGTTTTAGTGCTTGTTCTCTATCAGCTGAACATTTTTCTAGAAAAATTGTTAAATTTGTTTCTCCATATTTATTTTTGAGGATGTTCGTTCCAGGATAGACATAATGAAGGGGCGAGGCACTTCCTCTTGTTTTGGCTTGTGCTTTTGGCATAATGACCTCCTTAATAATAGAACTTGATTGATAGGGGTATTAGGTTTCTTTACGAAGTCTCTCTTTTTGCTTGGTCTCCTCTATAAAGGGCATTTTAAAGAAAGCTTTTTCTTTCAAGTGTCGAGATGTTGAGTGTTCTGCATCTATTTCTCTTTCATGACATTTTTATAGAATTTCTCTCCCATTAAAGTCATCACTTGTGGTGTCTTCCTTTTTATTCGGTGAGGAGAGACCAAAAATGACGGGGTATAGCATGAAATACTTCCTTTTCTCATGAGAGAGTGTATCTGTTAAAATATCTTCTCGCTCTTGGTGTTTAAATCAAGGAGGACCAGCGCAAAATGTTTAGCTAGCGATTGCGAGCACTTTTGAGCGATGGAGTGTACACACTTGCGATTGTTGATGTACTTCTTTGGCTTGCTTCGTGATTTGAGTAATTTCTTTTGCTTTCTGTTGTGAGACTCCAAGACTTTTCGCCAGTGTTTCATGATCACTGTTTTTGATTGCTTTCTGCTCACTTTGTGAGAGACGGCTATGGGCATTTCTTACAAAACGACGCAGTTCGTTTTGAAGAGAGGGAGAGGTTGCTAAGGTTTCTCCTTGTAATTCTTTTGGCAAGGCGAAGAGACTTTGCAAGTTTTGACTTGGCATTTCTACTTTTTGTCCGCGACGTTGTTGTTCTTTTTGATGTTCTTGCGTAATTTCTTGCTGTGCATGTTTTACAGCATGCGCGAAATTTGCAACGGCATTACAAAGTGTTTCAACATGCTCTTCAGCATTGGCACGGGCTTGATTTTTAAAGCACAAGAAGTCAATACCGGCAAGATGAGCAACAGACTGCGGATGCTCCGCAATCTGTGTAGCGATTTGTTGACTAAGGTTTGGATTTTTAATAAGATCTGCCATCTGTGTATTTAATGCTTTCGATTTTCCATAAACAATTTTTGCGTATTTTTGAATTTGTTCGCGACATGTGTTTACACAGGCATCTTGGGAAACCATTTCAATATATTCAGATTGAGACAAAGGAGCCAACTTCTCTTCTGGAATGAGGATTTTTTCAAGGTCTTGTGCTCTTGGAACTGTAAAGGTGAATTTATCACCAGGCTTTAAGGTTTTTAGCTGGTCGGGTGTGAGATGATCTTTTTTGCCAATGATGTAAGCACCTTTGACGTTGATGGTAAAGCCTTCAATACCAGCACCTCTATAGGTGCCTGAATAGGTCTCTCCTTCCTTTACAATCATGACAGGGCGGTCATTAACATTGCGTCCAAGAGTTTTCATGTTTTCCATGAATTCTTTTAAAAGAAGAATTTTTTCTGGATTGGAGATATCCTCAAACAGATGGCGCATAGGTTCTAGATCGTCTTTTTCTGTTACTGCAACACTGGCAAGCATCATGCGTTCTTTTGTGACAAGCGAGAAGTCAAGCTGATGGCCTGCTGCTTTGGCGAGATTTTCAAAAAAGACTCGTTGGGTGCGTCCATTCCCTTCTCTGAAAGGGTGGAGTTGGTTGAGAGAGTTAAATAAGCCTATTGTTTCAATATTAAACTCTTCACGTGTTAAGCCTTGCAAATTATTTTTTTCTGCAAGTGTTTGCTCTAATTTTTGTAAACCTTCTTCGATTTCATCACCGATAGCAAAAGGATTGTCCCAACCCGTTCTTTTCATTTCCGGCATGATGGCCGTGGTGCCATCTGAAAATGTAAAGGGGAGATGGCGTAGATGTCCAGCCCATTCAAATGTATTTTTAAATAACGCATGATGAAGAGAGCATAAATAGGCACTATCAAAGTTTTCTGGTAGGGGGGCTTCACGCAGATTGATCATTGCTTGGGCTGTATCATGCGAGCATTTTTCCAGAAAGGATTTTAAGTCTTTTGTTCCATATTTATTTTTAAGTGTTGTCGTTTTAGGATAGACATAATGAAGGGGCGAGGCGCTTCCTTTTATTTTTGCTTTTGCTTTTGGCATTGTTTCCTCTTTATAATATAGCGTTGTCCATGAGAGTGTTAAATTCTTCGAGTGAAAGTTCTCCCCTTGCGTATCGTTCTAAAATTTCCAGCGTTTTGGGATGAAGTGTTATCCCCTCAATTTCATAGCTGTTGATGGTTGCATTAACCGCTTCGCGGCGTTTTTTTAATTCTTCCGCTGTATGCAAGAAAAGATTTTCTGTTGCCTTTGTTTCCATTTGTTTTTCCTTTAGCGTTTTTCAACGGTTGTTTTAAAAAGGTCTTTTTACACAAGAGGTTCTCTTCATGCGTTTACCCGCCAAAAATGTTTCGTTGTTTGAATGGGTCATAATAGATTTCTGTGACTTTAAAATTCCCATTAACCCGTTTACATTGAATGATAATATCAATCATTGAGATCAAGAGTCCTCGAATATCATCACGCTCTAAATCACTTCCACCTTCACTTTCTTTGACCAAAAGGGTCATCTGTTCAAAGGCAGAAAGTGCTGTTGAGGCATGAACCGTGGTAATCGAACCGGGGTGCCCCGAATTGACATTGCGGATATAATAAAAGGCTGTTCCATCTCGAAGTTCTTGTAAAAGAATGCGGTCAGGACGCATGCGTAAAGCAGATTCAAGCAATTCTTTAGGACCAATAGAGGATAAACCTTGCCCATCTTTTGAATAGATCATAGAAACATGGTTGGGTTGTGGGACAATCAGTTCTTGTGTATCTTCAATGGTGATAATACGTTCATCCTTGGGAATTTTGGCAATGAGGGCCTTTGAAAGTGTTGTCTTCCCAGAACCGGTTTTTCCAGCAATCAAAATGTTTTTTTGACGTTGTACCGCTTGATTTAAAAAGGAGACGAAATCCTTCTTATAATAAGCGGTTATCAAATCGTGTTCAATATTTTTCAGTTCGTTAAAATGTGATTGATAAGTTTTTAAAGGTGTGAATGAGACTTGTTCACACAAGGAAAAAAGACCTTTATTGGCAAGATCTTCGAGGGAAAAAGTGCGTGATGACGGTTTGCGAATTGTTATACTGATTGTGTCTTTTTCAACCGCTGGAGGAATGACAATTTGAATACGTTCATTCTCTGGTAGAGTTGCCGATAATATGGGATTTTTATCCGATATATTTTGCTTAGAATAGGAAGCGACAACTTTAGCAATGCCCATAAGTTCATTAAATGAAAGGGCGGGTGCCTCTACCGTTTTCCATCCTTCAAACCCTTCGGTCATGATTTGATAGGGGCGATTGATGACAATTTCAAAAAGACTGTCATCTTTCAAAAAAGCACGCAGTGGCTCAAGTTTTGTTAAAACAATTGCAACAGTTTCATCATTCAACGGAGGTATTGTGGGGTTCATTGTAACGGCACCACAGAATTTTTATAAAAGTTTCTTGAAAGGGTGCGATGAATGATTTGTCTTTTGTTTTCAGTGAGTTTCAATTTATAAACACTGGAAAAATCTAAATCGCGGGCCACAAAAACATTGACCATTTCACCTTGATTTTTGGTCAATGTTGGAGGAATGTTGGTGTAGTTTTCTGTGAGAATATTTGCAATATTTTGTCCCGAAGAGGCTGTTTCAGAGTTTTGCTGCTCTGGATTTGGTGCAAAACGGTTTCTCGCATAGTTTGTTACATCTTTGACAATCGAAACAAGAAGTGCAGAGCCAATGCGTTCGAACCAATGATTATCAATATCTCCATCCATACCAGAACGCCCCAAGGAATCAGTCGCCGGTGAAGCTAATGTGATAATGACACCATTTGGGGTTTTTGCTCTATTCCAGAGAACAAAAAGGCGCTTTTGCCCTCTTTTCAAGCCAGCACGATATTCGCCAACAATTTGTGTGCCTTTATCAAGCAGGACAACGCGACCATTATCTGACAAAATATCTCGCGAGACGATACAGCTGGTAAAACCTTGTTGATCACTGCTAATGGCCGTTTCTAAAATACAGGGAATAGAAGCACCCATGGCAATGATATAGTTGCGGTTGCCAAGCGTTGAGGCACGAATCCCCTCAAGGGTGGTTGGCTTGAGAAGATTGTTAAAGCGTTGTGCTATTTCATCAGGTTTTTTTTCGAGTTGGTTAAGGGACAAGCCATTTTGTGTTATTGCTTTTTCTTGCTGTTTATTCGCATAGGCTAAGACAGGAGCACGTTGTGCTGCTTCCAGAAGTTTCGCATCGGGCTTTGATTGAGTAATTGTTGGGGTTGGGAGCTCAACTTTGGGCAACAGCGTGCTGCTATTTTGTTCGTTCGGTGGAAGAGGTGTAGGTTTTATCTTAGCAGGTCGGAAAATCTCCGTTTGCTTAATAATCCCTTCTTTGGGAAGTTCAACAGCTTGTTTCTTTTCTGTGGCAAGTGTTGAATATGCTAAATAAATACAGACACTGAAAAGAATAATAAGAACAGCTGCTTTGCCTATATTGCTCTGTTGGTTTTTCCCGCGAGCGTCTCTTATCGTATCACGGTCATTGATGTCTTTTTCATCCATTGTGTCATTCATGGTTGTTTCCTATATGCACTTTACGTTGTACAGAGGGTGATGTTGTACCAGTTTCGGGGTTGATCCCTTCTGGAGTAAATCTTCTATTGAAGATGCACAGCACGTCATTTCCACGGCGCAAAGTAAATTGCGCAGCTGTCGCATGAACGATAACCTTATTGCCTTTAATCGATTTTGGAACGAGCGATTCTTGTCCATCAGAAGAGACAAGATAAATGGAAGGAATTTCGCTATTGCCTAAAAATATAAAGGTTGTCGTTTTACCGTTGTCATAGACAGAACTTGGTTCAATGAGCGTTGATCCTTGTGCTTCATAAGCCCAATTGCGTGGACCAAAATTTTCATGAATATTCAGAATATCATTGACAAAATTTTCCTCGTGCTGTTCGGCTTTCGCTGCTTCCGCTAATTTCTTACGCAAGGCTTCATCTTCTGGATAGCGAAACTTTACAAGGAAATAGGTTTCATTGCCCGCTGAAACATCGCCTTCTCGCACTTGGAGTTCAAACTGATAAGATCGCTTTGTACCGTCTTCGCGGCTGGTGACAATTTGTAAATTGGTGACAGGTTGAACTTCGCGTGGTTTTAAGAAAACAAAGTGACCAGCTGGTGCAACTTGCCAAGCAACAGAATTGCCAATACCAACATAGATCACTTCTTCATCATCGGCAAATTCAAGCTGCACTGAGGAACGAATAGAACCAATGATTTGCGTGACATTGTAGGGATCATAATTGACAAAGCGAATACGATTATCTTTGCGGGCACTCACAGGTGCTGTTTCTGCAAAGAGGGGCGCCGTATAACAATTGATTGCGACCATGAAAGTTAAAAAGCTTATTTTTAAAAATTTGCTCATTGTATCACCTCTGGATCGGATCTGTATTCCGACACTTGAAAGCCAAGGGGATTGATTAAGCGGTCTGTCGTTGAAATTTGTGCATTCACATAGGAAAAGTTTAAAATCGAAACCCAATGGGAAATATTTTCTTTACCATTAATGTCTCTGACCGCTTTGTAGTAACGCACTTGAATAAGATCTTTGCTTAAAAAGGAAATTGATTTGATCGTGACAGTCGCAATCATATTTTGATAGATATTTTGTGGACTTTCTGGATTGTTGCCTGCATACCATTTTGCAAAACGGTTTTGTTCGGCTGGTGAAGATAACAAAGAGACTAGGCTAAAATTATTTTCTGCCTCTGATGCTAGAAATCCCTCGCGTGCGCGAACATATTTGGCAGCAAAATAGCGTGTTATTGCTTCATCATAGTCATTGGGAGATTCCTTTAGGGCACTAACCGTATCAACAATGCCTGTTGAATTATCAACGCGGATAACAAAGGGCTCTACGGACTTTAAGGGGGTTAATGCTGCTACAGCCAAAGCTAAGGCGATGGTCATTAAGCCAAAAAGCACTGTTAAAGCCATGGCAATTTTCATTCGCACGCGCATCCCATGCATGCGATCAATATCGAATGAGCGTGCTTCTTTTATATATTCTTCAAGGGCATCACTTTTCACGCGTGTTCTCCATCGTTTTCTCAAAGAGCATTTCATCTTTTATGGGGTTGAGTGAAGCTTCCTTAATCGTTACATCCGCTCCTGCTTTTTCGCTTTCTAAGGTATTCAGAATGATGGGTGTTGTGACAGATTTTACGATTTTTCCTTGTAATGTATTTTTATTGTCCCAATCCCATTTGTCCCTATTTAAAATGCGGGTTTGTTTCCCATTACAGCGTGGCGGTTTTTTAGGACCACTCAGAGAGGCACAGCCGGTAAGGGTTATGCTTAAGATTACAAAAAAAGTTATTTTTCGTTTCATTTTTTAAACTCACAAATATTTTGGAATACAATTAAACCTCTCAGACTTCTTGCTTTGAGCCACTTCACAAAGGAAAGGGATGCAAGGTTTTAATTGGTCTGATGAAACCAAGGATATTAAGGACTCTCCACAATGTGTGCCTAATGCGCGCGCTTTGATACGCGCGCATTGCAAAAACAAAAACTTTGCCTTTTTAAGGTGTCCAACATTAAAATCGACCACGGCCCTGAGATCCCATTCTTGCGGATTTGGCGGCAGCATTTGCTATTCCTGCGGCCCCCGATCTTGCAGCCCCCGCCATTTTTGCTGCACCAGAGAGTTTTGAAGCAGCACCTTTGGCTACATTTCCACCAGCTTTAGCTCCACCGGAGAGCATCGTGAAAATCTGTCCTCCTGAAGAGATGCCAGCGTTAAAATATGGGCCACCAGAGGAGAGGGCAGAGGCAATGCCAGGAAGTGCCCGGAACAGAATAGCTCCTATTACTGAGATGACAACAACAGGGGGAAAGAGAACGTAGATCGAATGATATGAGCCACTAAGAACGTGCAGAATAACTTTGCACATAATCGTTCCAAGCATGATCACCAAAACTTGCAAAATAGTGAAGTTGATTAAGGTCGTAATCCAAGCATCGGTATATTTTCTGGTTGCATTGAATAAGTATAAACTAATAAACAGCGGTCCAAGACCTATAATCATCACAAGGGCAACTTGGGCAAACATTTGCACAATAAAACCACCGATACAAAAGATAATGACAGCGCAAATCATTAAAAAGCCAAGAAGCCCTACCAAGATCTTTTCAAGGAACCACGCTTTCGCTAAGACCTCTTGATAGCGGAGAGAGGCCTGTAACAAAATATAGTCAAAGACATTGGAACCCGTGTTATTGCCGTTGAGTGCATTGCCAATGGCGTTTACTAAATCATTGAAAAAGACATTTTTAACATAGATGTTAAAAGTATCTGCATTGGTTGCCATAGTCGTTACAACAACAATTTTAACGACGTTGTTGAGAAGACTATGCATGGAAAGAGCAGCACGACCCGTCATGACATTATAGCCATAAAGAAAGATGAAAATGATCGAGGCAAGATTAAGGGGTGCCGAAATAGCACTCGACAAATTGCTCACCGTCATATCCATCACATCATTGAGTGGCTTTAAAATGTATCCAGAAACACTCTCAAATGGTGCAGAGCTAAAGTCCGACATCTAAACTCCCAAGACTTGATGGAACATTAGATTTATCAAGTTTTTCTTTTAGTTGTTTTGCAAGATTTTCATGGCCTTTTTGGATCTCTTCTTCACGAAGCTCCTCTTTTGTTTTTGTATCTCTTGCTTGAATCATATCCAAAGATTGGAGTTTTAAAGCGTCCGCTTGAAGTTTTGCTTGAAGAACGGAAAGTTTTGCTTGAAGAGCCTGTATTTTTTCTGTACCAGCTTTTTCTTCTGCTGGAGCTTGTGCTTGTGTCTGAGCTTGTGTAAGTTCTTTGCTTATTTTTTCAATTTCTTTTATAGCTGCAGCTGCCTGCTGATGAATAGTTTCAGCTGTTTCTGATTTTACAGCATTTAATTGTTGTGTGCTTTCTAGTGCCTTTTTATAATATTCTTCAACATTTTCTCCATTTTCTGCTATGGCGTGATGGATAAAAGACAAAGATAAGAGGGTAACTAAACTATATTTTTTCATTGATTTTCTCTCCTTTGATGAAATATGGGCAGCCATATATCGGGGGCAGTGCCATGTTCATTGATAATTTGGTTCATGAGTTCAATATTCTTGGTTGTGCCACTCAAGACAGCAATCTCATCATTCATTCCACGTAAGTTAAGTTCTGCAACGACAGAATTTTGTCCCTGCTTGATGAGAAAACGACGGGATTCTCTACTTAATTCTGATTGTATCAGTTCAAATTCACGCTCAGTCAGTCTGAAATTTTCAACATAATCTTGGTAATTTGCTTTTTGATTTGGAAAAAATATTTGAGTAGGGCACTGTTCAATAATCGTGTGGGCGATTGTTGAATTGATAGCGTCTTTGGGACTTTGCGTAGCAAAGAGCATCATACCATTTTGCTTACGGATCGTTTTGAGACGATCTTGCGCAAACGCTTTGAATGAATCGTCTTCAAGAGCTTTCCAGAATTCATCAATGATAATAATGATGCGTCGCCCATCAATGAGATCGAGAATGCGGTGAAACAGATACATCATCAAGGGACGTCGAATTTCTTCATTGTCTAAGAAATCGGTCATATCATAACCAATAAATTGGGAGTCTAAATTAAGATCATCTTGATCGTTATCAAAAACCCAGCCTAAAGCATTGCCTCTAATCCAAGGTTGTAACCTTATGGCAATTCCTTCTTTTGATGTGTTATCAAAAAACAGCTGAAGTGCACCAAGAGAGCGTTGGGAACGGGGCAAACTTTCTAGAGAATCAATGGCTTTTGCAATATCTTGTCGCTCTTGTTCTGTCACAGTTTGTTCTTCAGGACTCACAAGTTTTAAGACCCAATTGCGAAGAAAAACTTTATTTTTTTCGGTGTATTCCATGCCTTTTAAAGGGGAAATACCCGTAGGTTGACCATTTTTTAAGGGTTTATATTTTCCACCTCCAGCACGCACAAAAATCTCTGCACCTTGATCTTTGTCAAAAAAGACCATTGTTGGATTGTGCTTTTGTAATTGGGCAAGAAGAAAATTAACAATGACCGTTTTACCAGATCCAGAAGGACCACAAACAAAGGTATTACCAAGGTCGCCATAGTGAAAATTAAAATAATAAGGAGAACTTGCTTGCGTTTTTAACAAGGCTACAGCGGACCCCCAAACATTCCCTTCAAGTTGTCCAAGGGGAAAGGAATGGAACGGTGATAAAGCTGCAAAATTTCTGCTGGTAATAGCTCCAGAACGTGCACGATAGCTAAAGTTTCCAGGAAGTTGCGCCCACCATGCTGCTTCCAATCCTAAATCTTCTCGAGCAATAACGGCTCCACCATTGGTTAAATGTGAGCGTGCTTTTGAGAGATTTTCAGCTAATATTTTAGGGTGATCGGCAAAAACGGCTAGAGAGAGATGGTGTTCGCCTAAAACAAAACGATTGGACTCTAAATCATCAAGCGCTTCATCAAGGGCATCAATTTGTGAGCTAGCACGATCTGCTGTATTAATCATTTGGTTTTGTTTGCGGCTCATAATGGCACCGGCAGCCGCTTTACTCTTAAAGACAAAAGATTGTGTGAGGATGAATTCAAAGGAGGCGGTCAGCAATTCATCCGTCATGCCAGGGCGTGTTTTAGAGGGATATTCTTTCCAGCCAAACATACCAACAAAACGTTCATTGCTTTCATGACGAATTTCAATAATTTCTTTCCCAAAAATAACACGATCCGAGTAAATCGTTGAAGCAATCGTCCCAAAGGTGAGAGGAATACGTTCACGTCGTCCTCCTACTAACTGGTGAAGAAATTCACTTTGTTCAGAAAATAAAAGGCCATCATGTTCATAAATTGATAAGAGGCGGGCTTTATAGGCCTCCAAACCTTCTATAAAATCTCGACTTAATTCTTCGATCTTACGAATAGCTTCCTCATCCGGTTCACTTTGCGTTTTCTTCGCTTTTGTGAGACGCTGAAAAAATGAAGCCAAGCGTTCTGTTTTGTCTGATGCCGGATTCCACAACAATGACACAAACAGATCATTTCTATAAAGCTCTTGCGAAACCATTTTCTTTTTGTATTTTTCATCTAATGTTGCTGCAAAAGAGGAAGAAAAATGGCCCTCTGGATAGATCGTTTCGCGACGACGAATAATATGAGAATATAAAGCAACACGCTCATCAGCAATGTTTTTTAAAAGAGTGTTTAATTGGTTATGTAAGGAATTTAATTGATCAATATCTGCCGTATCAAAATTGACCCCTTCAACAGCTATCACCGTCATTAAACACCGTGAACTTAATGCAATGACATGCTGGTTGATATGACGTATATACGGAATATAGTCTTCAGGCAGCATTTCCCGTTTCATGATTGATGCTTGTTTCACGCAATTAATTCCTTATAAGTACGGATAAGGCGCAATGGGGAAGTCGATCCTCCTCCCCATCGCTTGAGGTTTTTTTGTTTTCCCCGCGTATTAAGCCAGGCAAATAAGACGCGAAATTGGTTGTGATCATGCTTTGTTATTTCACGTAAAACAAAGTGTAGACCAACACCTAAACCAAACATTGTAAAATCGCTGGTCACAATAAAAAGAATGGTCGTCGCCATGATATTGAGAGCCATTGCTTCCATTGTGACACCCGCAAACATGGCTGGTCTTGTACAAGCAAGGAAAAGGGTATCTTCGTTCATTTATGTCGTGCCCGTTAACTTACCAACAAGAGCAGGTGCTCCAAAGACAATGCCGATGCCGATAATACAATACGCAGCTTTGCGTAAATCGATAAAACCATACATCCAGCCGATACCCACAGCAGCAACACATATAATCGCAATGAGTTTTGCTGTTGTTCCCGTCATCATGTCAACAATATTTTGTAAAATACCATCAAGCTTCCCTAGTCCATCGGCACCAGTAGAAGCGGCATAAGAAGGATCTAAGACAATGATTGCTGTTAAAAACAGCATAAGGACGGTAAACATCATGTTTTTGGATATATTTTTTGTCATTTTACCTCTCTATTAAAAAGAATTATTCATCTCCTGATATTCTTTCATCTCTCCTCAAAAAGCTTTACAGCCCACATCCTGCCCGCCCAGGTTTCTCGTTTATAAAAGCTTTGACAGTGACTCTTTCTCACTCTCACAATGCTCTTCTCGTGAGACAAAAATTTTCTTCTTAAGATTGTTCTACATAAAAATGGCAATTTTAAGTTGTAATATTTTGCAGAGTTAATTTGCGACAGACCTTCTTAAAATTTTTCTTCAAGAATTTAAGAAGGTTATTGTTAAAAATATGAAAGGACAGAGAAATAATGAATTTTTTGAGCAAATGTATTAAACAATTGCGGTTTAGATTCATCGTTATTGTTTATATTATGGGTTCTATATTATGGGGGATCAGTCAATATAAAGATAAAATAGATTTGGGTGTTTTAAAAATATTTACAATGCAAGATATTGTTGGTTTGCCTTTGGAAGAAAAAAAGCCAAGAGAAGCTCTTGCCACACCGCGGTTAGAAAAAAAACAACCGAATCTTAATTTGCAGAACACTGTTTCCTTGAAGAATACCACTGCTTTTCAGGGTAAGGCATTGGTTACCAGTGGTGTTACATTTAAACTGGTTACTCCTGTTGCACAGTCTTGGCGTAAGCATGTTGCTCGTAATATTCATCTCTATGGTGTCGATACCTGTGCACCGCGTCAAAGGGCAAAATTAAACGATCAAGAATGGCCTTGTGGGGCGGTTACAACCGCTTGGCTTGTCACCAAAACACTTGGTCAGAATTTATCTTGTCAGCAGGCACTTATGCACAATGGTATTTCCTATGCGCAATGTTTTGTTGATGGAATTGATTTAGCTGAAGTCGGTCTTGCAGAGGGAATGTTTGTCCTTTCAAAAGACAGTAAAAATCCTCTTCCAATACAATATCGTCATGCTGAAGAAAGAGCACGCCAGAATAAAATTGGTCTTTGGTCGAGTGAATTCACCGAGCCTTTACAATGGAGGCGGGATAATGGATCCTATAATCCCTTTTCCAGTTTCTAATGAGGTTTATGGACAGATTTCCCTGATGTTTCTATCGTAAATTTTATAAAACGGACTGAAAGGGCAAAAAGCAAGTCGAAAGAAGGCGTGAAAATCCTTGTGTCTTTTTTTTCAAGAGAGGTGAACTGGTTTAATTTCTCTTTCAAGGGACGTATATTCTCAAAACCACTTCGCGATTAGAACTGTTGCCCAAATCATTCTTTGCTCGAAAAACCATTGTTGACACAATTCTATAAAAAACTCTTCTTTTATTCAGAGGCTAGAGAGATAAAAGGTGATGTTGCTTTTAAAACTATCATGCTCATAGAGGAGGGCTGAAGAAAAAGAATTGTGCATCATTTTCAATTATAGAGTTTTGAATTCTGCGGAGTATGGCAATGGGTTTTACACGATGGGATTAAGGGCCATGGGATGCTTTTGTTTCTGCTTTGATTGTAACAAAACAATTGATAAAACTGTTATTTGGCGACAAATGCGTGTCATCAAATAAATTCATTGTGTTGGATGTGGTTGTAGAGTCATCATTCGTTTTGCAAAAGGCATTATATTCTTAAAATTTAAAAAGAGATGATCTCATCTCTCTTCTCCATTTGCCGTCTCTTGACACTGGGTATGGGATATTGTGCCAAGACACCTGAAAGCGTTGAAGGATTGTAAGATTTAGAAGAGTAAGCCATGGTCTCCTCTCAAGACTTTTATCAATGAACTTAACAGGAATATCAAGTTTGTTGATACAGCTGCTGAACACGATGCTTCTCTGTTTGGTTCTCTCTTCTCTTGTTGAAGCGTAGAATTTTTTTCTTTGGTATAAGAATTGATCTTTATACAGTTAAGAAAATGCAAAAGAAATTGCTCTCTCTTTGTCTTTCCTCTATGAATCTCTCAAGAATTTAATAGCCAAAAAAGATAAAAATCAATAAATTATAAAAGAATATTCTTTTATAATTCATGCGCTTCTCGTGTATAACGAATATTGTGTTTGCTGATCAAAAGTTTTACGGACAGAAAAAATGATTTTCTCTCTTAAAGTTTGAGAAATTGTAGAAAAAAAGACAGTGTTAAGAAAATAGATGACAGAAGAATACTCTTTCGATAAGGAGTTTCACAAGATTAAAGATAGTTTGATCAATGGCAAATGTATAAACAGGTGCAAAATGAATGAACTTACCCATATCGAGACTGTTATAGCGCATTATGATGCTGTTTTTTGCGATGTTTGGGGTGTTGTGCATAACGGTGTGCACGCATTTGAACCGGCATTAAAAGTGTTGTACAAAATTCGACAGATGGGAAAAAGTGTTATTTTATTGACCAATTCACCTCGACCACGGGAAAATGTCATTGTTCAATTGCAAAATATGAATGTGCATAACGATTATTATGATGCTCTTATTACTTCAGGAGATGTAACGCGCGATCTTATTCGTGCTGCACCCCGTAAAGTTTTTTTTATTGGTCAAGAACGAGATCTGATGTTGTTTGAAGGGTTAGAGTGTGAACTGGTTGAAGAATGGGAAGCCTCTGTTGTGGTTTGTAGTGGCTTTCTTGAAGATCTTGAGGAAGAACCCTCTGCTTATGAGGAGATGTTTCACCGTATGCGGGCGCGCAATTTGCCTTTCATTTGTGCTAATCCTGATGTGATTGTCCATCACGGACAGCGGGAATTTTGGTGTGCTGGTGCATTGGCGCGTCTTTATCAACAATTAGGCGGGGAGGTTCGTATTGCTGGTAAACCTTATGCACCCATTTATGAATGTGCCTTTGAAAAATTGCAAAAAATTCGTGGAATAGTAGAGAAAAATCAGGTTTTAGCTATTGGCGATGGTCTTTTGACCGATATTAAAGGTGCAATCCATTTTGGTCTTGATGCTCTTTATATCATGGGAGGCATTCACCGTTATGACTATATGCAAAATGGGGTGGTGGATAAGCAAGCTTTGCACTCTTTTATTGAACGGCATGGCTATAAGCCACAAGCGGTCATGTGGGCTCTTCAATAATGTCTGATTTTCTGCGTCTTCAGGGGATTCATATGCTTCCTTTGGCTTGGCGAGGAACCGTGTTGGCACTTGGAAATTTCGATGGTGTTCATTGTGGACATCAGGCCGTGCTTCAAAAAGCACTTGATTTCGCTCGTCTGAACAATAAGCCTGCTGTTGTTTTAACCTTTGAACCACATCCAAGAAGCTTTTTTTCCCCCTCAACTCCTATCGATCGCTTGACAGAAGCTGCTGAAAAAGCTGAAATCTTTAAAATTTTGGGATTTAATGGGGTGATTGAACAGCCCTTTGATGCAGATTTTGCTGCTCTTTCAGCAGACAAATTTATCGAGGTGATTTTAAAACAAACTTTTGATGTTTCGGTGGTGGTAACGGGTGAAAATTTTCAATTTGGTCACCAGAAAAGGGGAAATTCACACCTTCTTTATCAAAAGGGAAAAGAATATGGTTTTGAGGTGGTGCAAGTTCCTTGCATCTCTAACATTCAAGAGAAACAATCGTTGATTATCTCCTCGAGCTCTATTCGCAAGCTCCTTTCTGAGGGGCAGGTGGAAAAAGCAGCGCATTTGTTAGGCTATCATTACCGTGTATGCTCAAAGATTGTTCAGGGTGAAAAACTAGGACGCCTTTTAGGATTCCCTACTGCTAATCAGATCTTACCTCTTCAAGTTAGTTTAGCGCATGGTGTTTATGCGGTACGATTGCGTCGTGCTAACGGTGTTTTGTATGATGGGGTTGCAAGTTTTGGTTGTCGTCCGACAGTTGTTAAAAATGGTGCACCGCTTCTGGAAACTTATTTATTTGATTTTAATGGCGATCTTTATGGAGAAAGTTGCACCGTTTCTTTCTTCCAGTTTTTGCGAGGGCAAGAAAAATTTGATGGGCTTGAGCCGTTGATTGCACAAATGCAACGCGATGAAAAGGCAGCAAAAGAAATTTTGGCGGCAGCCAAACCACTCTCACAGTTGGATCAGCTGCTTACTTTTAAAAATACGCCCTAAGTTGGTCTGAAAAGGAGAGTAGAGCGGCAAAAATAGCACTCAAACTCACGATGATCACGAAGATATATTCTAAAACATCATGCAATAGATGCGTTTTTTGTTGTTGAGAGGGGGAATCAAAGGGTTGGCGATCTGATTTCAACATAACTTTTTCGTAAATTTATGAAATTCTCGGGTTTTTCTTATCGTTTAAAATTTTACTGCTTTTTTCTTTATGATCCATTAACACAGATTTAAAGACAGGATAGACGATAAAGATGCATGGAGCGTGTTCCTTGGTAGCAATAGGCGAGAAGAGGTGTCGATGCTGTTTTTAAAATTGTCTTCATGGTTTCAATATCTGTTTTTTTAATGGTGGGGGGCACGATAGGAATATGATAGGCTTTTATGCCATATTCTTGTGCTGCTGCTTTAATGAGGGAAAAATCAGGCTGATCAGGATCTTCTTGATCGGGGCGGTTACAAATAATTGTTTTAAAGCCCACTTGTGCTAATGTTTTGATGTTTTCAACATCAATTTGTCCGCTGATAAAAATATCAGGATCAATTTGTTGTAAGTTCATTTTGTTACTCTCCGATATGATCTCTCTTTATCATTTTTTCGTGTTTGATCTCCAACAAGCATGAGAAGAATGAAACTTTTTGAAAAAGCACTTTAACAGAAATGTTTCATCTGTCGAGAAGAAGAGAGTTGTTTAAAAAAGGATATGGTTTTTGTAGCCCTATCACTCTATTTCAGTGTTTTAGTTTATGCTTTATCTTCTCTTCTGATTCTCATGGGAGCATTAGAGATATTGCTACAGCATATTGATTTATAACGATAATTTACTATTTGCCTATTGAATTAGACTCCCGAATATTGTAAGATTCTCTCATCTCATCTCATCTCATCTTGAATCAATTAGAGTCACTTACTTGCACACCATAAGCGGGGTTATCGTGTGGGTAGAAAACAGTTTAGAAAGGAGCAAAAGTGCCTCTTATGAATCGTCTGAATAGCAAGGGCTGTCGCAACATTGGGGGGGGCAAATAGTATGATGGTGCCGGCTTGTACCTTCATTTTTATGTGCTGCGTTGGTGTGCTAAAAGCTCTTTTATACAGATTTTTTTGATTGGTTTTTCACTGTCAATGAGAGGGAGCTGCTTTTTATGAAGCAAGATCAAAGAGATCCGTGAAAGAGAGGAGGAGCAAGAGAGTTTCATCTTGAATTGGAAATAAAAAGAGAATTTATAGCAGAAGCTTTATTTTGTAGAGGAAATTATTATTCCTCTCATTTTTTTGGATGCAGAGGGTGAGTTTTCAGAAGTGATGTTAAGAAGGGTGCTTCATCTATTGAGTGAAATGATCTGCAAAAAGATTACTTGGAAAGAAAGTACTAAAAATAACGATATGGAGGCGTTTTGAGAGTTTATAGTGGTGAAAGAGCATAGAACTGCCTGTTTTTTAGAAGCTCTTGAAAGGATTAAGAAAATCCTATATAGTCATTCTTTGCAAAGAAAAGCGAATGATAATTGAGAGAGGGTAATCATTGATTATTTTAAAGTTATCTTTTTGAGATTATCGCGTGGCTATGTTCAGAGAGTGCTTTTTTGTGTGTTGTGTGAGACACTGTACGGGTGGGTAGTGAGAGCGCCAAGTGAAAAGCCAATCTTTCTGAAGAGATGTATACTGGTCCTGTGAGTGCCAAAAAGCATGGAGTGTTTCAGGTACGTCGTAAGGCTGAAGAATGAGGAGGATGAAATGTTGAAATCTTTAAGGAGCTGAACTGTTTCTATGCATCAAATTTTTGTTGGCATAGGTTGGTATCAACGCAATGTCGTTTTTATTGAAGGTAGGCGGAAAAAGTTTAGAGATTTCTGATATCTATCGCGTATTGATCATCCGTATAGTGGTTTGAAAATTTGCCGTATTTTGGCGAATTTGTATCGTGCCAATGGGGGTGGAGCAAGAAAAATACTTCAGAGAACGCGTTGAGAAGTGAATAGATATACGCTTTTAAGGATTGTCGTGCTTTTTGTTGGGGCAATGTTTGCACAATGAACTCAATTGAGTGTATCAGCATTGAAGAGAAGCTGTTTGATCTCCCTTATTTGAGAGCAAGATTGAACAATATTGTGGAAGGGGAAATAAAAATGTCTGTAATAGAATCCGGTGATGAGAGCTTTGCATCAAAAGCAAAGGTTCTAAATAATGATCTTATTGATCGTGATTGGGCAATGACAAAATTTGTCGCTGCTGTTAAAGGGTTGGCACAAGTGGTTGACTATGAAAGCAATATGCTCGAGAGCAGTAGTGTTCCAGATTATGAAGAAATAAATTTATGTAAAATACGTGGTTTACGTGACCTTAATAAATCTCTGAGTGATATAAAACGCTACATGAATGAAGATATTGTCAATGAGGTGGAAAATTTATTATCGGATTTACAGGGAAAATTACAGCGTAATAGTGAATTGCTTCAAAGCCATTTGAGTGCAGTAAACAACCTTTCGCAAGCTATGCAGGGGGGTGGTGGTATAAAAGAAACAGATTAATCCGCTCTTCTCTTTCGATCAATATGAGTACATTCATCAGTGATGAAAAGAATGATGGAGCGTGTGGATTTTGCCGAGAGAGTGCTTTAATCTCTTTTAAGTATTTGAATATTTGCTGTCATAATTTATTATTATTTTCCCGTTTTTAATTTTTATGTTGCAAAAAACTACCCCTTCCTATCAGGAAGAGATTTTGGAGAGGGGAAAAGGGCGTATTTTTTTTGAATAGAAGAAGTCTTTTCCTGTCAGTGGTGTTTTGGGGCATTTTTTATAAGAGTGTTTTGAGAAAGAGAGATTAAAGAAAAAGCAGCACGCCGTGCTGCTTTACTGCTTTTACTTAAATTGATACTGTTTTTCTTTTAAAAATGATAACGTATTCCGCCAGAAAAATTGGTTCCAGAGACACCAGCTTTTTGGAGTTTCTGCCGATAGCTAATATCACCATGGAGGGCAATATTTTGAGAGAGAAAGGCATTGACACCGATGCCCCCTTCAATTGAAGAACCGGTAGGATCAAGATAAAATGCATCTGCAATCTTTATTGTTTTACTCTCACCAAAAGCTTTGAGAATATTCAGTTTACCATAGAAAGAAAAGGCATTGGTGTCTTCTTCTGTAGTGAGAGTTTGTGTCAAACGTCCACCAATCCGTATCAACCATTGATGTGGATTTCTCATATCAACTTCTAAACCATTGGCATCTGAGAATAGATCGAAAAAGAGATTTTGGTAAGTCAATTGCGCTTGTGGTTCAAACACCAGTCCCTTAGAACCCGTTGCTAATTTTTGACCAATGGTAGCAGAGACACTTAATGTTTCAGTCCCATCCAATTTGGCGGCATTGCCAACTAGAGCTGTCGTAATCTTTCCTTTTAGAGCTCCATAGGAAAGAAGGCCATTTATGTAGAGACCATTGTTGTGCTGAATGCTGCTGTAAGCCGTGATGGACCACTTATCAAGTGTCGTTTTTTCAGCATCTTGCATGCCCTCTGGAGTAAAAGAAAGTTTTCCATATGATCCTAAAAGACCAAAATGTGTACTGATATCTTCACCTTCTCGCGCGGCTAAGACGACACCGAGTTGTAAAGCCGCGTAGTTTACATCAGCATCATAACCGTAGTGTAGTGGGTCACGGTTAGAGAATAAGGTGACTTTCTCACCAAAGGAAGATAAGAAGATGCCGCTGTTTTTATTATTCTCTGCTCCAAACACGGTTGAACGCATATTATCTAAAAGGATGTTTTGGTTGTTGATATCGGTATATCCAGCAGAAAATAAAGCATTGGGCATGACCAAATAATTTGCGACCTGTGGCAAAAGTGCTCGGATCTTCTTATCCTTATCAAGGTAGGCGTTTTGCAAGCGAAAATCCCAGAAATTTTGATCATTTTTTCCAAAGAGGCTTTGATTTGCATGAGATGTTCCAGGTTTATAGGCCGCGAGTTCATATTTATAAGGCAAACCACCTATTGTCATATAATCTCCTGCTAGCTTGAAGGAATTTTCGTTCGCTTTTCCAGAAACTTGAATGACGGAAATTCCATGTGTTGCTGAAGGAATTGAAACCATGTGTTCTCCCCAAACAGAACGGCTATCGGTTATTTTTTTATCCTTTTGCAAAAGATTCATATGAACTATGGTTGTGCCTGATACATCTCCATGAATCACAACCCGATCGGTTTCTTGTTTTGTTACTGGAGAATTACCGCTCCACTTAGCGTTCAAATGTATTTCTGCGTTTCCTTTTGCACTATAAACCACTGAGGTATTGGCAGTGTCCTCTTTTTGATGGGGATGAGATCCTAAAAATAACGTTTGGTAATGTTCGCCTCTCGGCTTTTCAAACAGAAGAGTGCTGTCTGTGAGAGACAGTTCTGAAAGGTTAGAGTATGACTTTTCATCATTGCCAAATTGCGCATAAGGAGAAGACTCATCATCATTATTGATTACGTTTTTATTGGCCTTTAAAAGCCATTTGGTGCCGTCTTTGAGATCAAAAATTGTTTTGCTCTCTCCTAAAGTTCTGACCCGCCCTTCCAAAAAGGAGTGACTTGCAGTCAATGTAAGGGGAGAGGCAGGGCCACTTTTATTTTTTAATAACATGTCAGCATGGATTTCTGAATTTTGGAGGCTGACTTGATTGTCGATATGCGATCCATAAACACCAATGCCAAGACCATGTTCAACAACAATCTTCGTATTTTCTAGGAGGATTCTGTTCGCAACGCGTTGCTCTTCTTGGACAGCATCGGCTTTTTCTTCAGCATTGTCTCTCTCTCGGTTTCTAGAGAGAGAGGATAGGTCATTTTTGAGAGCGATACCAGCTGCGTTATAACGGCCCGTAACATGGACGGTCGAATCCTTAAGCTTCATTGTTCCATTTGCACTTACTAAACCAGCTGTTTGTGCTGTGGCAACAATATCTGTCGCTTCAATCGTTCCGCCTCTTACTGTATTAAGGGCAACAAAATCTGCAGTTGCTGTTCCTCCTATCATCTTTAGGAGAGAATTTTTTTCCTCTACATCTATAGCAAAATACTTGTCGTAAATTTTAGGATGATGCAGGGTTACAGTTTTACCGTCTCGGACGACAACACCAGGTTGAAAACTCTCAATTGGTAAAAGTTTCCTAGACTGCTTTTCTGGTTGTTCTGGTATCGGTTTTTCAAGATCGGGTTTTACAGCCATTTCCTGTACAGATGATGGTTTAGCGGGCGCTGGTTTTGCAGATTCCCGCTCTGTAAGCTCTGGTTTTTCAGGCGTTGCTGATGCTGAATTTCTAGGCATTGATTGTGGAGGCATAGGAGGATTTTGTCGATTCTCTCCAGTGATAGAGTTTGTGGAAGGAAGAGAGGGAACGGGGCGTCTTCTCGATTTTGCGCCGTTTGTCGTTGCGGATTCTGGTTTATCTTCTGAGAGTTTAGGTGGAGTTTGCTCGACATTAGGGATAGCTATAGCATTTGGTATTTCTGTACCCATTGGAGCAATATAAAAATCTGGTATAGAAGAAGTTGTACCAATAGTTGTCGAACGTGTCAGTGGCGTTTCTTTATGGTTTTGAGAAGAAGTCCTTCCCGTTCCTCTAGAAGAATTTGCGTATGTTGTATAGTTTCTTGCGCTAGATCTATTTCTTGGAATTACAATTTCTGGAGGTTCAGGTACTAGTACTACAATGGTAGGAGCTGGAGTTGGAGATGTTGGTGTGGTTGTCGATCTCCCCTCTTCAAGATGTGTTCTTAAGTTACGAGAACGAGGTTGTACAGAGGAAAGATCTTCAGTTGATGATGGAGGAAGCGTTACAGAGAGGGCATAAGACAGGCTGGAAGAGTAAAAGAGAACTCCTGAAATTGTGTAGAGTAAGAAGCTTTTTTTCATCATTGAATATATCCCTAAACATCTGCTGCCCCCTCTCTTATTTTTTAACTCATTATGTTTCTTTTTAAATTACAGAAGGAAACATATAGGGCACTGTTTATATTTCAAGATGTGAATTAAAGTATTTTTAAAAACGATAGCGCATTCCAGCGGAAACATTTATTCCAGATACGCCAACCTTTTTGAGGTTATGTTGATAACTGAACTCGCCATGAAGCGCGATCTTGGGTGATACGTATGCATTAATACCAATTCCACCCTCAATGGCAGTTCCCATATCAGGAGTTTGTGAATTCTCATTCCTTTCTATGGTATTCTTATGGCTCAAAGTTTCGATAATGTATAATTTGCTAGAGAAGGATACGGCATGGCCTTTGTTTTGTGTTAAACGTCCACCAATCCGCAACACCCATTGATAAGGATTGCCGAGGTTAATTTTAGAGTTATCGGTCCCTAAAGGAGTGCCAAGCAGGAGACGTTGATAAATAAGCTGAGCTTGTGGCTCAATCGTTATTCCTTGAAAACTGGTTGGTAATTTCTGACCAACGGTGACGGAGGCACTCAATGTTCTTGTGTCCTTTCCTCTTTTCGTCTTTCCGATGGAGCCAGTGGTGATCTTTCCCTTAAAAATTCCATAAGAGAGGAATGTACTTGCATAGACGCCGCTGTCATGCTCAATGTTTCCATAGGTAGTAAGGGACCATTTATCAATTATTGTTTTCCTAGCACCTTCTCTGCCTGTTGGGATGAAAGCGAGTTTCCCATATGTCCCCATAAGACCAAAATCTGTGGTGGTATTTTGATCTTCTCTTGTTGCGAATGGAACGCCTGCTTGTAAAGCAGTATAACCAATATCTGCATTCGCGCCATTTTGTGATGCATGAGGGGCGGCAAATAATTTGAGTTTGTTACCATAAGTCAATAAAAAAATCCCTTTTTCTTTATTATCTTTTGGTTCAAACATTGTTATGCGTCTATTGTCTAACACTATGTTTTGATTGCTTACATCAGCAAGTCCAGCGGCGAACATCGCATGAGGCATTACCAAAGAGCTTGCCATTTGTGGTGTGAGCGTTTTGGCTTCAGAAGCAGGAGAGGCCTGCGATAAGGTTGTGGTTTCTTTATCGTCCTTAAGCTTAGATGATTGTTCACTATTTGCGCTCGTTTGGTCAACAGATTCAACCTTTGAGGGCGAAGTCATAGATGCTTCTGGTGAAGTTTTAAGAGTGGCTGTCGATGATGAAGAAGGGGTGTTAGCACTTGGATCAAGACCAACATTTTGTTGCGTGTTTTTATTAATTTCAGGTTGTAGAGTCCTTTTATGATCTATTATCGGGGATGAATGATCCTTATCCTCATGTTGTGATGCATGAGTAGGCTGGAATTTATTGCTAGCCTGTTCTTTCCCTATATTGGGGTCAATGAGAGATGATTGATACTCTTTAGCTGAGGAAGAGGATATTTGCGTTTCTCCTTCTCTTGCCCTTTTTGTTGTCGTACCGGTGTCCCAAGCTTTTTTGACTTCTGCCCGTAAGGTATCGGACAGTGCCTTGTTTTGTCCTTGCAAAGCGTTATCCACTGCGATTGCTTTGTGCAGCATGTTCGCTTTATTTTGCAGCTCATTCCAGTCGCGATTGTCTTGCCTTACCCATTGTCTGCGCTGCGCATCAATACGACGCTGGTTATCGGCATCACGATTTACGGCATTTTGTAAAGCATTTGCAGCTGCATGGCTTTGTTGTCGTAAGGCTATCTCTGCTGCTTTTAATTGGTTCTGATTGCGTTTTGCAAGTATTGCATTGGCGAGCAGCATGTGCTGTAAGTCTTTATCATACTGATCTGCCATGGCACGGGCACGTGCATCACTGAGACTCTTTTGTAACGTATTTGTATGCGCACTAGAGCCATACATACCGCTTCCTACAAAATGGCTATTAACTCTCTTTTTTATATCATTCAATCCTTCTTGAAGTTGCTGACTGAAATACGAATTTGGTCCCATCATGCCACCAGATGCTATCTTCTCAAGCTGTTCATTTGTCGCTGTTGGAATGCTATACAAAACCTCATGATTATATTGTTTTGCCAAGGCATCTGCATATGCATTGTCAAGTTTTTTTAACGCATCGGCATGTGCACCAGATCCACCACGACCAGCAGCGGCGTAATAGCTGTTAATTTGATCTCTCCTTCGATTGAATTCATTTTGAATTGCTTCCTTGAAATATGGATTTTTTCCAACTGTACCAAAAGAATGTGTTGTTTGATGATTGTTTGTTGCCGCTCTTGGGTTGTTGTTCAAATCCCTTTGGGGATATTGATTATGGCTTGCTAGTGGATAGCGCGTTTGAGCATTTAAATCAGAGGCGTTGCTTGTATGTGTGAGGGTAAAATAACAAGAAAATAAAGCACAAGCGGTTGTCCATAAAAATAAAGGCTTCTTATGCATAAAGATGCTCCTTAATCTAGTGTCTTCTTTTTGATGAAAAGTGAATAATTTCTCGACGCATTATTTTTCGTCATGCGCAAAACAGAAACAGCGCCGTTTATCCTTCAGCGCTGCCTTTATTTTAAAAAATCAGATCAAAGTCTTTTAGAAACGGTATTGCACTCCACCAGAGAAACTCATTCCAGAGATACCGGATTTTTGGAGTTTCTGTTGGTAATTAACATCGGCATGAAGCACGACATTTTGTGATAAATGCGCGCTAACACCAAGACCACCTTCAACGGAAGATCCCATAGTATTAAGGTGGAAAGTGTCACCAATTTGTATCGTGCTGTTATCACCAAATGCTTTCAGGAGATTCAGCTTACCATAGAAAGAAAAGGTATTGTTTTTTTCAGTAGGCATTATCATTTGCGTTAAGCGCCCACCAATACGCACCAACCATTGATGAGGATTACCCATATTGACTTCAAAACCATCGACATCAGAGAGAGTGCCAAACATGAGACGCTGATAAACAAGCTGTGCTTGTGGCTCAAAAATCAATCCTTCAACACCCGTTGCCAATTTCTGTCCAACGGTGGCAGAAGCACTCAATGTTTTTGTATTATCTACTTTTGCGGTATTTCCAATGAGGGCAGTGGTGATATTTCCCTTTAAAGCTCCATAGGAAAAGAGTGCATTGAGATATATGCTCTTGTTATATTGGAGGCTACCATATGCAGCAAGGGACCATTTATCTAGTGTACTCTTTGCAGAGCCTTCCATATCTTTTGGAGTGAAAGCTAGTTTTCCATATGATCCCATAAGACCAAAGTTTGTGATGGTATTTTGATCTTCTATGGATGCTAATGTCACGCCTGCTTGTAAGGCAGCATAGTGAATGTCAGCACCATAGCCATATTGCAATGGATCGCGGTTAGAAGATAATGTATGCTTATCACCATAAGCAGAGAAGGAGATCCCTTTATTTTTGTTATTTTGCATTTCAACTGCTGTTGATTGCATATTTTCTAACAATGTATTTTGATTATTTACATCGGAAAATCCAGCAGAGAATACAGTGCTAGGCATTACCAAATAACTTGCTACTTGCGGAACAAGGGCTCTGATTTTCGCTTCAGGATCCAACGTGGCTTTTTGCAAACGGAAATCCCAAAAATTTCCATTCTCTTCTAAGAAGCTTTCTGTAATATCCGCTTCTCCATGGCTGGATGTTGGTCCATAGGCATTCAGTGAATATTTATAAGGTAATCCACCTATTGTGGCATAGCCATTTGCAAGTCTGAAGGAGTTTTCATCGGCTTTTCCAGAAACTTGAACGAGTGAAAGACCACGCATATTCGAGGGGATAGAATCCTCAACTTTCATTTCTTCTATACTCGCATCCTTTGAAAGGCTGTTGAAATGAATTTTTGTGGTACCGGATACATCACCATAAATGAAAAGACGATCAGTTTTTTGTTGTTCTTTTGGTACTCCATTACTCCATTTAGTGTTAAAATAAATCTTTGCATCCCCTGTCGCATTATAAACTGTTGCTATCTTGGAGCCTTGATTTATTTGCAATTCGGGTTTTTCAGCTTGTATTCCTCTTCCCAAAGTCAAGGTTTGATGATGGTAGTGGGTCCGTGCATTCGGTACATTAAATATAACAGAGCTATTATTAAGGTTTAGTGCTGAAATGTTAGATTGCGCTCGTTGATTAATGTCAAGAAGAGTGTAGTTAAATACGCTACCATCTCTATCTACCTCTCTTTGACTAATCTTTAAGTACCATTTACTATTATTTTTTAGAGTAAAAACTGTCGTGTGTTTTTGTACTCCTCGTGCTCGTCCTTCCAAAATGGAATTATCAGCCGTTAATTTAAGAGAAGCGGGACCAATGTCTGGTGAACTGTCATTTCTCAATAACATATCGGTACGAAATTCCGAATTCTTAAGTTCAATCTCAGCATCTACATATGGTCCTAAAATACCAATACCATCTCTTACCAAGAGTTTTGTATTAGTAAGGATTGCTTTGTTGAATTTCTTCCCTCCTGCCTCTAAAAAAGATTTTGTGGGTTTAGCAAAAACAAAACCGTACCCATAGTGGTTCCCTTTGACATTTATGATTGAATCTTCAATATTCATTATACCGGTTGAAAAACTCAAACCTTGTACCAATGAAGATGCTATAACTTCCTTAGCATTAATGCGTCCACCATCTGCTACACTTAAGGCTGTCGTTTCTGAGTCTACTATTGATTTTGTAATTGTAGCAACAGCTTCTGGCTCACTAGCAATTGCTGCAGTGTACTTACCACGGATAATGGCGTTGTTAAAACTTTCTTCCCCCTTTTTAACAGCAACTGAGGGAAGCTCACGAAAAGGAGGATCTGCGTAAGCCAAATTGAAATGAGAGAAAAGAAACGTTCCAGCAATTGTACACAATAAAGTTTTCTTCTTATACATAAATATGCCCTTAATGTTGGTATGCCTTTGATGTTTATTGCATTCCCCTCATGGTGCAAGTAGTGAGAAGGTATTTATATCATTATGTTTTTCTTGTAAAGAACAAAACAAGTTATAGCATGGTGTTCTCTATAGTTTAAAAATCTTCTTTAGAAAATCTTGAAAAAGCTTGTTCAAACTAGTGGAAAAACAGATTTAAAAAACGAGTTTGATGAATTTGTATTCATTAATCGAATTGCCATAAAGACAATATTCAAAAATATTAGGCATTACTGCTCAAAGCTTTTTTTATTAAAAATCTAAAGGATTGAAGGGGAAGATATTGCTTTATGAACTACTACCAAAAATGAGTACAACCAAAATTTTGAGAAAATCATTCGAATGTAGAATCAGCAAAGAGGGGTGAGTATGTAGAAGCTAGGAGGGGAATGTCATACTTTGAAAACAAATCGACATATTGATTTATAAAGATAAATAATTGTTTTTCAATTTATATTATAACTCCAAATATTGTAAGGTTCTCTCATTTCAAATCATTCCATTTTGAATCAAGTAAAATCACTCGCTTATATGTCACTAAGTGGGGTTAGCGTGTGGGTAAAAAACTCAAAAGAAAGGAGTAAAAATGCTCCTTATGAATTGTCTTAATACAAAGGTTGTCGCAACATTGGGGGCCGGTAAATATAATGATGGTGCCGACTTGTTACTTCATAAGTGTAAAACAAAGAAATGCAGATAGTTTGCATTTTTTATTGGTAAAAAGGAAAGAGGGCTGTGACGCTGAAATTCAGATTTACAAACTAACAAGGGCAACACAGAGTGCTGCCCTTGTTAGTGAAGCGTATAGAATAATATACGCTTATTTCTACAATCTTGCTTTAAAAGTGATAGCGTACTCCACCAGAGAAACTTGCTCCCGAGATTCCGGTTTTTTGAAGTTTTTGTTGGTAACTCATATCACCATGTAGAGAGAAATTGTGGGAGAGTTGCGCATTGATGCCAACGCCGCCTTCAAGGGCAGGTCCCATAGGATCAAGGTCAAAGTCTCTACCAATATGAATGGCACCATCATCCCCAAAAGTTTTGATAAAGTTTACTTTTCCATACAAAGATACAGGACGGTTGTTTTCAGTGGCAATGGCTTTTGTCACGCGTCCACCAACACGAATCAACCATTGAGAAGGATTGTTTATATCAATGGTGAAATTATCAGCATCTTCAATGGGTTTAAACATCAAATGTTGATAAGCAAGTTGTGCTTGCGGTTCAAAGGTTAAGCCTTCCATTCCGGTGGCAAATTGTTTGCCAATGGTGCTAGAGAGACTGAATATTTTGGCATCGTTTAACTTTGCTGTTTTGCCCCTGATGGCATTACCGATCTCGCCTTTTATAACTCCATAGGATAACAGAGTATCAAGATAGAAACCATTGTCATGCTGTAGGCTTGCATAGGCTGTCAGAGACCATTTATCCACTGTGCTCTTACTGACATCTGCTATATCCTTTGGAGTGAAGGACAGTTGTCCATAGGTTCCTAAAAGACCAAAACGAGTATTGACGTTTTGTCTCTCAATTGGTGCCAAAGTCACACCAGCTTGGAGAGCCGCATAGCGAATATCGGCGCCATAACCATATTTGAGAGGACCACGTTCAGAGGATAATGTTCCTGTGCTTCCATAGGTATAGAGGAAGAAACCGGTGTTTTTCTCTTCTTCTTTTCTTGGGATGGATGTTCTGATATTGGCTAAAAGCGCGTTTTGCTTGGCCATATCGGTTAATCCCGTGTAGAAGAGAGCATTTGGCATGACCAAATAGTTTGCCGTTTGTGGGACAGGGGCAGCTATAGCACCACCAGAGCCACCACTGGAGCTTGAATTACCACTAGGATCGGTTAGCAGTTCAGGTTGTAACCGGAAATCCCAGAAGTTTTCATTTTTTTCATCCAATAGGTTTTGCGCAATATCGGCTTTCCCATGGCTTGAGTCTGGTCCATAGGCACGGAGTGTATACATATCTGGTAAACCACTTCTTGTAGTATAGCCATTTACTAATTTAAAGGAGTCTTCTTGTGCTTTTCCAGAGACTTGAATAAGTGAAAGACCACGTAGATTGGCAGCAGCAGAGGTATTTTCTTCAACATTGTTCTTTCCTAAGTGCCTTGTGACATAAACCGCTGTCGTTCCAGATATGTCGCCATTGATCAAAAGTCTGTCGGTTTTTTGATCGGCACTTGCTACACCATCACTCCATTCAGTATTGAAGTAAATCTTCGCTTCCCCTGTTGCCTTGTAGACTTCTTGTGTGTCTGGTTTACCAGACCCTATGTGCAATGTGTGATAATGCTCTTCTGTTGGACCATTAAAAATAACAGAGCTGTTGTTGAGATTAAGAACAGAAACATCAGAATGCGCTCTTTGAGCAATATCAAGCAGATTGCCGTCCTCATCTTTTTCTTTCGTGCTGTTTTTTAATGTCCATGTGGTATTGTTATTTAAATCAAAGCGTACATTTCTGTCTTTAGCAATATTCGCTCTGCCCTCTAGAGTAGAATGATCTGCGGTTAATGTGAAGGTACCATTGGATGTTACTTTAAAATCTTTCTCCTCGAACAAATTTTTATTCCAAACAATATTATCCTTTAATAAAATATCCGCATGGATTTTTGATTTATTAAGCTTGACTGTACCGATTGATAAGTCTTGAGTCTCTTTAATGTTATTTTTACTGAGAGCTCCCATGAGAATTGCTGAACCATCTTCAACGTGAATATCAGCATTGGTTAAATTGATTTCATTGCTTTGATATTTTTGTGGATTATCTGGTTTATCTTTATCAACCTCAGAGAGAGTTAAGAACTGTAAGCCACCAATTCCTGCTGTTATAGAAACATTTTGGAGATCAATTTGTCCACCCGCTGCTACCCTTAGTGCAACTTTTTTTGCTGCTATTTCATTTTCTAATTGACTCTGTGTTGTTTCACTATCACCATTCACCATTTTAACTGTGCTATTATTTGCTGCACCAAGGCCAATATCAAAATTTTCAATGGTTGTTTTACCATTTAATTCAATGACACTACCAGATTCATAACTGCCTACACCAGTAGTGATTTCTTTACTTTCACCACCGATTATGATTAAATCTCCGCTAATGATTTTACTTCCGCCGTCTGCGTAAAAACCTTCATCAACATTTTTAATGATTGTTTTGCCTGTTAACTTAATTTCACTACCAGAGCCTGATGTCCATATGCCAGAGCGTTCTGTGTCGAGATTTTTATCGCCTAGTTTTTCATTTGTTACTTCACCACCTATTACTGTTAAATTTTCGCTGGTAATTTTACCACCATCAACGGCTTCAAGTCCGTTTAAAGTATTGTTAATTGTTGTATAGCCATGCAATTGAATTGTGCTGTTCTTGCCAGCAAATGCACCGCCTCCTTTGCCCTCTGTTATTAGAGAAACATTCGTAACTTCAATCTGTCCGCTTTTTTCCGCAGATAATGCAGATTTTTCATTTTTTGTTGTTACTGTTCCGCCTGCCATTGTGATCTGAGATTCTGAACCCTCTGCATGGAGGCCACTGCCTTCAGAGGATGTGATTGTAGCACTGTCTTTTAATATAATAGTGCTGTTGCTTCCAGCATATACACCATCAGCTTTTCCATAGAATGATCCTCCAGAGATTGTTACTGTCGAATGATCATTGGCAACTATGGCATTTTTGGCTTGAGTGACAGTGACATTTTTTAAAGTGACTGTACTGTTTTGGTCTGCTTCTATTCCAGAGTTTAGAAGCACATCATCTTTAGCACTTGATATTGTTACATTTTCTAGATGATTTTTATCGCTGTCACTGCTCTCGAATTGCGCACCGCTGGAGAAAGCTTTAATGCTTCCCCCAATCATACTGATTGCGCCTTTGTCGCTTGCTGTAAGCCCGATGTTAGCATCATTAATCGCGGTCTTTTCTCCTAGCAATTCAATGATACTACCAGAGTCGGTAGAAAGTGCACCGACTGATCTATCACTCTCATCTGTTGTTTTTAAAGATACATTTGTGCCCGTAATCTGTCCGCCATCTTCAGCAACCAGTGCATGACCTTTCCCTGTGACACTCCCGCTTGTCATTGTGATGGTGGAGCCTTGGTCTATTGCATGGAGGCCAACTTGATCAGAGGATGTAATTTGCGCATTGTCGGTTAAAAGAATGGTGCTGCCCTTTGCAGCTTCTATTGTGCCCTTTTTTGCATCAAATGATCCTCCAGAGATTGTTACTGTCGAATGATCATTGGCAACTATGGCATTTTCTGCTTGAGTGACAGTGACATCTTTTAACGTGACTGCACTGTTTTGGTTTGCGTTTATTCCATTGATTAAGAGCGCATCGTCTTTACCACTTGATATTGTTACATTTTCTAGATGATTTTTATCGCTGTCACTGTTCTTAAAGGTAGCACCATTGTAGGCAGCTTTAATGCTTCCTCCAGTCATACTGATTGTGCCATTGTCATATGTATAGAGTCCACTGTCATTAGATGATGTAATTTGCACATTGTCGGTTAGAATAATGGTACTGCCCTTTGCAGCTTCTATTGTGATCTCTTTTGCATCAAATGATCCTCCAGAGATTGTTACTGTCGACTTATCATCTGCAATGATAGCACTTTTGGCTTGAGTGACAGTGACATCTTTTAACGTGACTGCACTGTTTTGGTTTGCGTTTATTCCAGCGGTTAGGAGCGCATCATCTTTACCGCTTGATATTGTTACATTTTCTAGATGATTTTTATTGCTGTTACTGTTGAAGAAACCAGCACCACCTAGAGAAGCTGTAATTTCCCCCCCAATTATGCTGATTGCACCACTATCTTGTGCGGCAATACCGGCTTGACTATCACTAATCGTGGCGTTTCTTAACTCAATCACACTGTCCATACCACTAGAAAGTGCACCCAATATATCCGGAACTACAATACTATTGCCTGTAGTATTTTCATTAGATTGAGCTCCCGGTGTTTTTCCAGTTCTCTTTGTTTTTAGAATAACATCTGTGGCTGTAATATGTCCGCCGCCTGTTGTACTCAAAGCTACTTTGTTCCCAGTTACGTTTCCTCCGGTTATCTCTATTATGCCATTGTCATCCGCATAGAGTCCAGCGTTCTCAGAGGATGTAATTTCCTTAACATCTTTTAAAATAACAGTACTACCATTTTGAGAATCTATTGTTGCACCTTTCGTTTTAAATGAACCTCCAGAGACTGTTACTGTCGAATGATTATTTGCAACTATGGCATGCGCTGCTTGAGTGATAGTTATATCTTTTAAAGTGACTTTACTGCTTTGGTTTGCTTCTATTCCATTGACTAGGAGTGCATCATCTTCACTACTCGATATTATCACATTTTCTAGATGATTTTTATCGCTGTTACTGTTCGAGAAGAGAGCACCAGCCTTTGAAGTTTTAATACTTCCTCCAGTCATGCTGATTGCGCCATTGTCACTTGCTTCAAGACCGATTATACTATCAGTAATCGTAGTCTTGTCTCCATGCAGTTCAATAAAACTGTTAGGGTTTTTAGAAAATACACCCAATCCATATTTGACGCCAGCGTCCTCAGCTTGCGGATCTATTTCGTTTACTTTTAAAGATACATTTGTCGCTATAATATGTCCACCGCTTGCTGCTCCCAATGCTGTTTTTTTCCCAGTTACGTTTCCTCCGGTTATCTCTATTATGCCATTGTCATATGCATAGAGTCCAGCGCTCCCAGAGGATGTAATTTGCGCATTGTCGGTTAAAAGAATGGTGCTGCCCTTTGCAGCAGTTATTGCGTTCTTTGTTGCATCAAATGATCCTCCAGAGACTGTTACTGTCGACTGATTCTTTGCAGATATGGCAAATTGTGCTTGCGTGACAGTGACATCTTTTAAAGCGGCTTTACTGTTTTTGTCTGCGTTTATTCCAACAACAAGGAGCGCATCGTTATTACCACTTGATATTTCTACATTTTCCAGTTTGTTTTTGTCACTCTTACTGTTTAAGAAACCAGCACCAGAATTAGAAGCTGTAATTTTCCCCCTAGTCATGCTGATTATGCCATTATTTTTTGCTGCAAGCCCAACTTTAACATCACTAATCTGGGTATTGTTCACTTCAATCACACTGTCCTTGTCTATAGAAAGTGCACCGAAGTGATCTTTATATTTAGTGCCTGTGGTTGGTGCATTTGTTTCAGAACTATTTGTTTTTAGAGTAACATTTGTAACTGTAATATGTCCGCCGCCTGTTACACCCAAGGCTGCTTTTTCTCCAGTTACACTTCCTTCCGTCATTGTGATGGTGGATTGTGTTTCTGCTGCGAGGCCAACACTCTTAGATGATGTAATTTTTGCATTGCCGGTTACAAGAATGGTGCTGCCGATTGCAGAAACTATTGCGTCTTGTATTGCATCAAATGATCCTCCAGAGACTGTTACTGTCGACTTATTCCTTGCAGTTATGGTATTGTTTGCTTCAGTGATAGTGACACCTTCTAAAGTGACTGTACTGTTTTTGTCTGCCATCACTCCATATGTCTGTGGTGCCCTGTCCTTATCAATCGATATGGTCACATCTTTTAGTTTGTTTTCTTTGTTATTATTGTTCCAGAAAAGAGCACCAGTATCGGAAACTGTAATGGCTCCCCCAGTCATTTGAAAGTTAGCACCGTTTTTTGCTTCAACGCCTAAAGAAATGACAGAATCAGTTCCTTTAATAGTTGTATCTTTCTGGAAGATAATCGCACTTTCAGCACCTTCAACTGTTACAGCAAAGGCACCCGTGTTTGAACTTGAGTTTATCTCTTTATTTCCAACGACAGTTAAATGATTGCCGATGACTTTACCGCTGCCTTGTGCGTGAATAGTTTCATAGGTTTTCTCAGATAAGGTCTGTTGTTCCCCAGACGTTTCAAGGATTTCAGCATGTGCATTGAACTGGATATTAAACAACAAGATAGCTGCTGTCGCTGTATACGACAGAAGATATTTTTTATACATCAGAATTCTCCTTATAAACGTCCCCAAATATTCATTTCCCCGCTAACTTCATAAGAGAGAAGTGAAAATGTATAATTGTTTTAACCTAATAATATTGACTGCGTATCATTTGGGTAAGATGTTTTTGCTTCATTGTCAAATTTAAAAGTAATTAATACTAAATGATTGTAACTGTTTATATTTATTGCAAACTGTATTTATTAAATTTAATTTTTTGTATTTTATTTGTATAACATTATTTAATATTTTAAATAATTTATTTTTATTAACTGATGTATAAAAAAATATTAAATGTATTTTAGTTTTTCCTTACAGGTGCTGACTGCTTAGGTATATCCTAATATTCGCTTTTATTTTATAAAATACCGACAATTGCTAGGTTCTCTTTAAAGGTTCGCTTTCTGATAACCGGTTGTTTCATCATATGTCTTTGAAACAGACGCATCTCTAGCTTACACTCTTAACCAATGAAATGCTTCAAGAACAAAGCTTGATATTTATGTACCTTTCTTTGAAGAAATATTGTTTTTCAGAAACTTTACGTTAAAATACATAATGTTTTTATGATATTCATTTATGAGATATAAAGTTGAATATATGGTTGTCATCATCATTATTTTGTTCTGAAAAAACAAAAGATGAAAGGCTTCAGAGTGCGTTAATAAATTGGTCTATAAAAGAAAAATTTCTTGCAAAACATATATCACGATCATTATGCTTAAACCGCAACCATGACGTTTAAACTCTGGTGATCCCAATGGAGTACCAAATAGGGGGTATGGTTCAAGATAAATGAGTAGGTTGCCAATGTGATAAAAGAGTAGAAGGTTGTTTTTCATATTGTTAAGGCTCACTTGACACAGCTTGGTCAACAAAAAACTATGACGATTATCAAAATATCTATAAAAACCTCGGCGCACTTCTCTATGAGGAGTTAGGCAATCACCATTCTGCTAAGAATATTAGTAAGTGTACAATCCTGAAGCATTCAATTTTTATAACGATGTGTGTGCTATAAGTGCCATTTTAAGAATGGTGCCTGAAATCAAAAACATCGTAGTCTGTTCTGTTATTTTAGTACAGATATTCGTGAAAGTTCATTTCCTGTTTCGAGTGGAAATATTCATACTCTCAAGGAGAGCTTAAGTTATTTTGGGGACTGTGGAGATCCTCACTCTCTGTAACTTTATAATTATCGAAATTATACGGTATGCTTGGGGGATCGTTTATGGAGATGAAAAATCAATAAATTTTTGGATGAGCTTAAAGAAGATTTAGCAGTTGTTGATGAGAGAGGTAACGTGACAATCATCAATTTTCATGATACTCGTGTGGCATCTATTGATGGTGAGTTCTTTTTTTCTCGTAAAAAACTAGGGATTAGGTTTTATTTAAGTCAATCATGACTCCCTATAATGTCAAAGCAATCTTAACGAGATATATCCATTATCAATTCTGTTTCTGCGCAAAAATGGTGAAGTCTTTGGGAAAATTCATGTTTACACAGCTGGTGCATTCTGCAATAGAGATTATTATCTTATAGATATGAAAAGAAAAACTCTTCACGTTAAAGCTTATAATGGAGAGATAGAAAAAACTTTTTAATATTAAAAATCTTGATCTTATTGGAATAAGATACACAAGTTTTTGTAATCCGCAGTAAATTATAATAAAATTTGCTTCTTACTGAAAGCATGAGAGAAAAAGCACACTGTATCAGAAATTTGCAAAGTAATGCTTATTATTTAACTCTTGCTCTCTACTGCATGAAACGAAAAGGACATTTTGTTACTTGTCTTTTTTAGCTGCTCTCATTTCCCTTTATGCCTAAACATATAAGCTCTAATGCACTTGTCGAGTCTTTATTATGCAATATGGTTCGGGTTCATTGATGAGTAGATCCATGTATTGAGAACTCTCTGTTTACTGTGAAGAGAGTGCCAACGGTTCTTTAAAAGCTTTTAAAATGTTCATTTTAGAAAGACTTTGGCTGGTTTGCACATTGTCTATCTTTCCAAAAATGTTTTTCTTATCGTAAAAGAGATTTCCTACGTTTTCTTAGCGTGAAGAAGATACGCTTTTTGTAAAGTAAATAGGCATTTTTGATGATTTTAGCAGAGTTTTTTAAAATATCCCTCAATGCATCAATCATTTTTGCTATTCTTTATAAATAAGAAAAAGAACCTATTTTAAAAAGAGAAAAGAACAAAGTTTTGCTGTGCCCAAAATAAAATTTTCTAACAAAAGAATTAAAAGATGAAAAAATCCTCCCTGCTTTAATTTACCAAAGAACTATAGTTTTATCACTTTTGTCAACACGGACTGCTATCATAGCCAACATATTTAGAAAATATCATATCCAAGATGTTTTTCTAAAACTTAAATCGCTAAAAATAAAAGTGCCACTTTGAAAAGATACGCACCTTATGCAATAAGATGCGCTCTTCTTATCAAAATTATCTTTATTTACTCATTTTAATTAATGGAACATGACATCCAATTGTAACCACTGTGCTGTTTCGGATCAAGATCACGACAAGAATTTCTCAATCCCATAGCTAAAAGAAGCGAACGATTACGCTTTTGAATTTGGAATCTGTCCGTTCTATATGAAAAGAGGTTTCTCCTTTTAGGAACAATAATTTTTTTAAGAATTTCTCTCTCCCGCTTTCCAAGATTACCTTGTTTTGCCATCTTTTCTATCAACTGATCAGTTTTACTTCCCTACCCATTTCCTACCGGCAGTGCACTAGCTGTTCATTGGAGATAGGAGAGAAAACAAGGTTGCAGCTAAAATAATATGTTTCACGAAACAAACTCCTTTAAACTCATAAATTATTTTATTTAAACTAATGATTGACTATTATGCGTAAAGATTAGAGCACATTATGGATGGGGCCGGTAACAAGTAAATTATAGTTTGTCAACAATATTCGATCATTAGATTAAGTATGTTAACATCTACTATGGTAAGGGATTTTTTATAAAAAGAATGCCTGATGATTACATGACTGGTGCTGAACGTGAAAAATTGTAAGCAGGTAATTTAAATTAAGGTGATATTTATGTTGCTGAAGCAGAGGCTGTGCTGCTAAAGTATGTGCTGTTAAAGTTAATGGCTGTCAAGCAGTGGAGGAATGGTTGGCTATGGTCGAATTACCCAGCCATATCGTTCATTTTTTTTAAATCGGTATGGAGCGCTATTTATTCGTGATATGGGGTTTCTTATAAAAATACTGATAAGGAATATAGTCCGTATTAGTTAAATAAAGATTTTCTAATACAATGTATCGATTTTTACTGAAAGTAGTGTGATCTATAAAGGGCATCTTTTATTAGCCATGTTTGCTCATATGTGCTAGAAACTCAAACCACTCCGATTGATATATTAAAATTATTACCTCTTGATTCTGTTTTGAAAAAACATATTCTTGGTGAATATATTGATACAATGTCAGATAGAGGGTATGTTGATACATGTGGTTTGATGGTAGGATTTGCGCTAAATGAGAAGAGGTAGAGTCAGGAAGAAATATTTGATAACTTATTTCTTTTATTAGTTATTTTTCATTCTTCAATGTGTGTTCCATCCAAAATGAATTTTGATACCTAAAAATTGCAAAAAGAACGAAAAATGCCAAAAATTAGAATTTTGTACTAAAAATAAGAAAAGGCTGTGAAAGTTCAGAAAACCAGCTTTGAAGACCCTTTGAAAAAAATGAAGCAAAAAGTGTAATCACCTTCAAAATCAGCCCAAAATGACCAAAAAAGCAAAATAGAAATGCGCCGTATGACGCATTTCTATTTTTATCTCATATAATCTTTTGAAAACAATAAGTTAATTTATTTTATTAATGTAAGGAGAAACGCGTCTACATTTTTCCTTTTAAAGGGACATTAGGCCATATTTTGTGTGGTTGTTAGATGTGCTTTTTCAGCTTCAATTTGTCGCTTTAAATGTAATTTTAGAAGAGGAAAAGTCGCTTCGACTTCTTCTGGGTCATTGATGTTTTGAACAAGCTCTTGCAACTTTCTATAAAGCTCTGCCGCTAATTCCGCTATATCTTCAGGGGGGAGTTTTATTTTTGCGTCGCGATAGGTTGTATAAGCTATGCGACCGAGCTTTTTCATGAGTCCAGTAGGGATGGTAGGTGCTTTAAAACCTGCTGCTTTCGCTTTTGCCATGTCACTGAACATTTCACCTTCACCAGTAACAAGCCAATCTAAGGATATTCCACAACGATCTTTATATATTCGCAGTATAGATGATGGGGGCTCTCGTAGACCCGTTTCATAATTGCGCATAGTTGTTTCGGGAATATCAAAATGTTTAGCAAATTGTTTGCGCTCCGTGAAACCAAGGGTGTGCCGTATTTCACGCAATCGTTTTGCCAGTTCTGTTGTAGGTTCTTTTTCAGGGCGTGCCAAAAAAAATTACTCCAAATGACATTTGGGTATTTACAAAAGCCTATTTAGGCCGTATACCTCATATTACCGTCTGTTAAAAAAGACAGTTATTACACAAAGAACCCCACAAAAGACGGATGTTTGCGGCATCCGTTTCAAGCAGGAGCGAAAGTTATGACTCTCACACAAGTATGGGATCGCCATAGTATTTTAGCTGAGCTACGCCGCCGTAATATGACCTTGGCGGAACTCACGAAAGTTTATCAAATCCCGTCGTCCAGTGTCAAAAACATTTGGACACGGCCCAATGAAAAAGCCGAACGTGCCATTGCCGATTTTATCGGCTTGCCCGTCGAGCAGGTTTTTAGCGACCGATACCCTAAAACGAGCCGTCGCATTTTTAAAGCAGCAAAACATGCCAATACGGATTTGAGTGCACATTCCACATTGCGCGGTAATGCCGCTTGAACTTTGTTGCAAGGTTGTGCGTGTGTTTTACGCATTTCCCATGAATTTAAATATCATAAGATAAAAAGAGTTATCAATGTCTAAACATCAATACGAAATAGGCAAGATAAATTGCAGAGAGTTGCATGGTCAAACGGCCGTTTGGATGGGTTTGTTTTGGCGCTTAGGTGGTCAGCAGGTTTTCTTTAGAGGGGGGTGTTATGGTTGCAGCTTGTAATTTATGGACCCCAGAGGCAAAAAGAGAAATCGTCAATCCTTATTCAGAGGTTGAACGATTAGAAAAGATGCTTGCTTGTTGTTTTAAGGCGGTGAATGGAGGCTTTAGGCATCTACCGATCCGGTATATTATTGATCCGCCGCATGGTTTGTTTGATGCGGCATTAGCGCGGCAGATTGTTATTCATATTTTGCATTATCAGTTTGAAGTGCCGCGGCGGCGTATTGTTGCCATACAGGCACGGCAGCGGACTTCTATATCTTTGTCTCTTCAAGTGATTAGTCGTCGTTTGAACGATCCTGTTTTTGCTAGAGCTTATCAAAGATGGGCTGTGCCGTGCGATGGATTTGTTTTTTAAAGAAATGAGAAAGGCGGCGGGGTGATGGCACAGTTTCAAAGACTTTCTCTTGATGTGATTGTTGTGCCGGAGCGTATTCGCCCTGTGGATGATGAGCATGCTAAGGCTCTTGCGCAATCGATAGCGCGAGAAGGGTTGATGAACCCAATTACCGTGCGTCATACGCCTAATGCCAAGGAGGGCAATTATACGCTTATTGCCGGAGCGCACCGATTACGGGCTGCTACGCTTTTGGGTTATAGCGAAATTGATGCGGTTGTAGTGCAAGCGGATAAGGAGAATGCTGCTCTATTAGAGGTTGCGGAAAATCTGTTTCGCAATGAATTGTTTGTTATTGACCGTGCTTTGTTTGTCCAGACTTACCGCGAATTGTGGAAGAAGGAGTATGGGGAAATCAAGCGTGGTGGGGATGGTAGTAACCAGCATAAAAGCAAAAAAGAGCAATTGGTGCAAGTTGCCCCAATTGCTCAAATCAGTGACAATGTCTCTTCAAATGATAATGAAATCACGTGTGAAAGGGACAAAGTGGTAAAGGGGCAACTTGCACCTTTGATCGGAGATGATGGGTCTTTGGAGGAATTCGGTCAACTTGACCGAATTGCTCAAAGGAGTAGCAATAGTGCAAAGTTTGCACAATCGCATGATGAAGAGCAATTGGGTAAAGTTTACCCTTTTGCTAAACATGTAGCGGATCGCATTGGTTTGTCGAAACGCGCAGTACATTATTTAACGAAGATTGCGCAGTATTTACAGCCGGAGTTGCGGTCGGTTTTGCGTGGAACGGCCTTGGCGGATAATCAGGCACAATTATTGAAGTTAGCAAAGATGGAACCGTTGGCGCAACGGCGGGTGGCGGTTGCTTTTCAACAGGTTGAGGGGGGATTTACGGCGGGATTTTGATTTGGTCAATGGCATTAATACGCCCCCGCAAATCAATGAACAGGAACGGATTTTTGCCCAATTATTGGGGGTGTGGCAAAGGGCGAATGAGCAAACGCGGGCGCGTTTTTGCAACTATTTAGAAAAGCAAGCGGTGGAGGTGCAATGATGAAGATACATGATTGCGGGCAGCTTGATTTTTTCCAAAAGCCGGTTTTTCCTTGTCGCGAACCGGTTGCGCAAATTGATTTAGAGCGGTTTCGCTCACATATGAAGCGCGCCATGGCACGGGCTTTGCGCGAATGCCGGTTTGAACGCAGCGTGGTTGCTGAACGTATGGCGCATTATTTGGGCATTGGTTGTTTGAGTAAGGCGAGTTTGGATGCTTATGTTGCTGAGAGTAAGCAGGTGGATATTTCTCTACCGCGTTTTAAGGCCTTTGTGCGGGCGACGGAAGCCTTCTGGCTCTGGGATGAGGTTGTGCGTGAAGATGGTTTGTTGTTGTTGCAAGGGGATGAAGCGCGTTTGGCAGAGATTGCACGGCTCCAGCAAGAACAGCGGGAGATTGCGGCGCGGTTAAAGGTTATGCGTGCAACCCCTGTGAGAATTAGACGAGGGCAGCCATGAAGGAATGGTTTAGTATTGCTGAATTGGCTGAAGCGGCTTTGCCAAGTTTGCCGAAGAGCAAAAGTGGATTTCGCAGGATTTTATCGACGAAATGGCGCCATCATAATGACTTGATACGCAAAGTTAAAGGAGCGTTTCGACCCATTGTCGAGATTCATCTCTCCTTATTACCGGAGGAGGCGCGGGCGGCTTTGTTGGTGCGAACTGGAGCGGGGTGTGTTTCACAAGAGGTAGAGAGTAATGGACAAAAAGAAGACCTTTGGGCGCGTTATGAGGGACTTTCAAAGGAGCATAAAAGGCGTTGTGAAGAGCGTTTGAAGGCACTTTGTTTTATGGATGATTTGCTCCATGGAGGTCTTGGCGTGCATGATGGAGCGGTACGGACAGCTGTTCACTTTGGTATTAGTTGTCGGTCACTGTTTCATTGGTGGCAAAGGGTGGAAGGTTATGAACGCCCAGATTGGCTTGCAGCTTTAGCACCTTGTTATGGTGAGGAGAATTTTTCACAATTTGCGCCCTGTCATGAGGAAGCTTGGGAAGTTCTCTGTTCGGATTATTTACGTCCCTCTAAACCTGCTTTTTCGGCATGTTATCGGCGGATGGTTGTGATTGCGCGGGAGAGAGGCTGGGAACCACTTCCTTCAGAGCGGGCTTTGCGGCGCCGTTTTCATAAAGAAGTTTCCAAGGCGGCAGTGGTGTTGGCGCGTGAGGGGGAAGAAAAGGCGAAGAAGCTTTATCCAGCACAACGGCGTGATCGCTCGAGTTTGCATGCTTTGCAAGCGGTGAATATGGATGGGCATAAGTTGGATGTTTTTGTGACTGTGCCTTGGACTCAAAGACCTGTGCGTCTTTATTTGATAGCTATTCAAGATCTTTATTCAGGGAAGATTTTATCGTGGCGCCTATCGGATGTTGAAAGCTGGGAAATCGTTCGTTTGGTGATTGGGGATATGGTTGAAGCCTATGGGATACCGGAGCGTATGACTTTGGATAATGGGCGCGCCTTTACTAGCAAATGGATTTCTGGGGGTGTGCAAAACCGTTTTCGCTTTAAGATTAAGCCGGATGATCCGCAAGGGCTTTTGACGAGTTTGGGTGTGCAGTTGCAATGGACGACGCCCTATAGTGGGCAATCGAAACCGATTGAACGGGCTTGGCGTGATTTGGCGGAGGGGATTTCGAAACATCCTTTTTGTGCGGGGGCTTATACGGGCAATAAGCCGGATGCTAAGCCTGAGGATTATGGCAAGCGTGCGGTAAGTTTTGAAGCATTTAAAGCCCATGTTGGAGAGCAGATTATGGCGCATAATGAGCAAGCGGGGCGCAAGGCGGTTAATTGTGCGGGGCGCAGTTTTGATGTGACCTTTGAAGAAAGCTTAAAAGCTGATGGGACGATTATCCGGCAAGCAACAGCGGCACAACGGGCTTTATGGCTTTTGACTTCAGAAGCGCTGCGTACGCAAAAGGGCACGGGCGAGATTCATTTTTATGGCAATCGTTACTGGGACCGTGCGTTGAATGAATATGCGGGGCAGAAGGTGGTTGTGCGCTTTGATCCGGATCATTTGCATCAGGATTTGCGGGTTTATGATTTGAACAATCGGTTTATTTGCATGGCATCTTGTCTTTGCGATGTGGGTTTTTACGACCAGCATGCGGCGCGTTTGAATGGGCGTTTGCGTAAAGAATATGTGAAGGCTGTGAAAGCCGAAAAGCAGTTGGCAGCCAAACTTGCGCCTGATCAATTGGCTGATGTTTATGCTTGCGTTGAACAAAAGGGCAAAGAGTTAAAACGCAAATCTCCTATCAAAGCAAAGGTTACGAGATTGGTGACAAACAATGTGGGGAATTTAGCTTTGACAGTGAAGGAAGATGAGGCTTTGGGAGAAGAAGAATTTAGTCAACATCTTCATAAGGCTTTGAGACGGCTTTCTGTCAGTGATGGGGGGCGTGAAGTGATTAAATTTCCAAAGTCCACAGAATGAGATGAGAGGATAAGGAGGGGGGAAGAATTTTTAAAGGGGAGCCGGTTGAGTGTTGCGTACGGCTTTATGAGAATACAGATGAGAGGCAGGTTGGAGCTCTGCCTATTCGAACTCAAAAATCAATAGATCAGATCAAAAATCAATACAGCAAAGCTTTAAGGTGCCTTGTCGAAAACGGGTAAGGTGTGAGAAGCGATTCACTTTCCCCTGATTTAAGTGCGAAAGGATGAGGGGGATTTGTCGGGAGCCGGTTGAGTATCGCGTACGGCTTTAGGTTAAACAAAAATGGGTAGGTTTGCGACCCTACCCATTCATTAGTCTAAATCAATACGAGAGGGGATTATAGATGAAATACGCGATAAATGCAACAGTTGAGAAAAATTCTTGGGCGCGCCCAAAAATCCAGCCTGAAATAGCAGCAAACCGCAACAGTGATGATATTGCCTTATGGAATACGCTTGTGGATTCGGTTAGAGCTATAGGGAAAATGAATGATTGGACGAAGGCGGAAGTTGCGCGGCGCATTGGTATGCCGGATGGAACATTTTCGCAATGGTATGCGGGCAGTTATGCGGGGCAATTGGGCAAGCAGAATACAAAAGTTCAACAGTGGGTGGAGGCTTTAAAGGATGTGGATGCGCTTTTGGAGCGTATTCCTGAAAAGCCGGCCTTTCAGAGGAATCGTATTGCGCAGGAAATCATTGATACTTTAACACTGGCACAAAGCACGGGCGATATGGTGATGATTACGCTTGATGCGGGCAGTGGCAAAACGGAAACATGCCGCCATTACCGTGCAACGCGCCCGCATGTTTATTTGGTGACAGCAAGCCCGCATACGCGCAGTGTTCATGGTATTTTGAATGATATGGCAGCGGAATTGGAAGTGGTGGAATATAATCCCACCCGCTTAACACGCGCCATTGGTAAGAAGTTAGAGCGGGTAGGTGGTGGGACGTTACTGATTGTTGATGAGGCACAAAATTTAACGGATGAGGCGATTAATCAATTGCGCCATTTTGTTGATGTCAATGGTACAGGCTTGGCTTTGGTTGGCAATGATGAGATTTCTGGACGTTTGGTTCACCGTCAAAATGGCCCCTCTTATGCGCAAATTAAAAGCCGTTTGGCGATGCATTTGAAGCGCCGTAAGCCCTATAGTGAAGATATTGCTGCCCGCATCCATGATTGGGGGATTGAAGATGCTGGAGCGATTAAGTTTCTGACAGGGATTGGTTTAAAAGCTGGTGCTTTGCGGCAAATTGACAAAACCATGGTGCTGGCGAGCATGGCAGCCCTTGGAGATGGGTGTGAGGTCACACTTAAACATGTCAAAGCGGCATGGAAAAACCGTGACGTGGAGGAATTGGCATGATCCCTTTGTGCGATAAAGAATTATCCGATACGCTTGTTGGTCTTTATGACGATTATCAACGTGGTTTTGAGATTGGGGACCAGCTTAAACTCTGTGTTGATTTGGCGTTATCCATTGAATTGGAATTGAGCATTCACCGTCTAAGCGAAGCAGAAGCGGTTTTAGAAAGCCAAGTGGTGGACTCTTTTGCCCGTTGCCAAAATTCTTCTTCAAAGAGGGATGAGGCAAAAACAAGAGATGAGACAGGTACAGTTATTCCTATAGATTTTGGAGGAGGCAAATCATGAAACGTAATCCCTATATGGTCAGTGAATGTTTGGTTGCCATGCGTTCTGCTTTGTTAAAGCATGAGTTGGAAGGCATTTTTTTGAGTGCGAAAGATGTTCGAGAATTGAATGATTATTTGCGCCGTTTAGCGCGCTATAACCACATTTTGGGTCATGAACTTTGTCGGTATCGTTGGCAAATAAAGGCGGGGTACCAGCCGCAATCATGTGAAGTTGTACCGTTTCGCCGTTTTCAGAAAAACAAGGAGGATTTTTATGATGAATCAACGAATTGAGCTTGAAGGCACGCATTATATGAAGGATGCAAAGGGGGCTTTGGTGCCGGTCAATTTAATCCGCCCTGCGGATTTATTAGAAGATGAAACGGTGCGTAAAATTATGGGCTTTGCCAAAGAATTATCGGCAAGGGTTGCACGTTTTAACAATCATACGATTGCGGATTTGAGTGCCTTTGATAGTTTACTTGCGCAAGAATATGGTGTGGAGCGGCGTGGTAAAAAGGGCAATTGTACTTACCAGAGTTTTGATGGTTTGCAACGCATTCGGGTGCAAGTGCAAGAAAGTGTTGATTTTGGTCCGCAATTGCAAATAGCCAAAAGCCTTCTTGATGAGTGTTTGAATGAATGGTCTGCGAATGCGCGTCCTGAAATCCGCGCTATTATTACCCGTGCTTTTAATACCGATAAAGAAGGGAAAGTCAATCGTGGCGAAATCTTTATGCTGTTGCGTTTGGATATTGATGATCCTCGCTGGAAGCAAGCTATGCGTGCAATTCGTGAAGCAATCCGTGTGACGACCAGTAAGGAATATGTGCGTTTTTATGAACGGGACAGTTTGGAGCACCCTTGGCACCCTGTCACGATTGATTTGGCAAAGACGTGAGGAGGGGGGAAAATGTCTTTGGCTGCTCTTCATATGGGCAAACGTGCTTTAGGTCTTGATGATGAGACCTATCGCGCCCTGCTTTTTCGCTTAACAGGCAAGCAATCGGCGAAAGATTTAACTGTTTTAGAACAGCGTCTTGTTGTTGATGAGATGAGAGCGTGCGGCTTTCAGGAAAATGGAAAACGGTTAGAGGGCAAATATGCCAAAAAGCTTCAGGCCTTATGGATTGCGGGATGGAATCTTGGCATTATCCGTGATCGTTCAGACAAAGCGTTGCTTGCCTTTGTCAAACGGCAAACGGGCATTGATCATATTCGTTTTTTACGGGATGGCGATGATGCGGCAAAAGCTATTGAGGCGTTAAAAAATTGGTTGCAGCGTGAGGGCGGGGTTGACTGGAAAGGGAAAAAGATTCAAGATTCTTTGCAGAAACTACTGGGGCAGAAAGTACCGGGATATTTGATTTTATGTGCCCAATGGAAGCGTTTGCATCCTCATGGTTCCTTTGACTGTGAGGCTTTTCATCAAAGTGTTATGGCTGAGAGCGGTAAGGCTTTAGGGGAGATGGATGTTTTTGCTTTGAGACAAGTGATGAATGTTTGGGGGCGGAAAATTCGCGGGAGGAAAGGTTATGGGGGATAAGTGCGCATGCAAGAGGAAGCTTATAGTGATTTTCCAGCATTGTTGCGTGAAATAGCCGCTGTTGCTGGCAATGAGGCGGCATGGAATATAATGCGGGCTTTTGGTGGGCGACAGGTTTATCTTCCTGGGCGCCTTGAAAATGCTGATTGGTTGGTTGAGATTATAGGGCTTGAAGAAACAGAGCAACTGATCAAGCATTTTTGTTTTAACGGTGCTGGTGTGCGTCTTCTTATTCCCCTTGGCAGAGATGCTGAACGGCGGCAAAAAATGGCAGAAGCCTTGCAAAAAGGCTGGTCAGCGGATGCTGCGGCTGCTGTTTCTGGCATGCATGTGCGCACAGCTTACCGCTTGAAGAAGAAAATTTCTTTGCAAGAACCACAGGGTTCATTGTTTCCAGATTTTTATGAATATTGAGATGTTTGACTGACAGTGTCAGACTTATCTTTGCGGGTAGGAATCCAATAAACTGCGCATGGATTTTATGCATGCGGCGGTTTGTTATGGTTTCAATAGATAGCTCTTTTCTTCATAAGCTTGCCCCTCGATTGGCGCATCATGCGCGCCAAGATTTTATTATTGTGGAAATGGCACGGGCATTGCCTGAAGCTTTATCCTATGCTGCACTCACAACACCCTTGCGTATTGCGCATTTTCTAAGCCAATGTGCCCATGAAAGTGATGGTTTTTTTACGGTGTGTGAATATGCTTCTGGTCGTGCTTATGAGGGGCGCAAAGATTTAGGCAATGTTTGCCCAGGGGATGGGGTGCGCTTTAAGGGGCGTGGATTGATTCAATTGACGGGGCGCAAGAATTATCAACGTTTTACGCAGTTTTGGTGTTCGGTAGACGCGCAAGCGCTTGATTGTGAGGCTTTTCCAGAGATGGTAGAAAAATTTCCAGCAGCGCTTTGGTCGGCTATTTGGTTTTGGCAGATGAGAGGCTTGAATAGGTTAGCCGATCAAGATGATTTGCTAGGAATTACTAAGGCGATTAATGGGGGAAGGAACGGTCTTGTTCAACGTTTGGCTTATTTAAAGCGAGCCAAAAAGCTTTTGGGACTTTTTTGCGAGGCGAAGCTATGAAGCCGACCTATCGTGGTTCGAGACTCTATTTATGGTGGTCTTTTTGGTTTGCTTGGGCGGTTATTTTTTTGCTCATTTTGGGTGGTTTGTTAGGTGTGGCGCGCATTGTTGATATGGCGGCCATTTCTATTCCTTCGATGGTGGCGATTATTGTTGGCAATTTGGGTGTGCACCGCGGTTTTGGTTCGTTGGATTTTTCCAATAGGAAGCATTCCAATAAACGGCCTATCAGCTCTTATGATGTGGGAGAGAGAGCGCATTGGGGGGATAAACGCAATGTTTAATCCTCTTTTAAAATTGTCTTTTGGGATGGTTTTTCTGATGAGTGCGCTGTTAGCGGAATTTGGCTTTATGAAAGCGCAAGTTTTCAAAGCGGAAAAAGCGCGTGATTTGTATTGGCAGTTGGAAATTGCCAAGGTTTCAGCACGTGCACAATTTGAGAAAGAACAACAGAGGCAAGCAGCAGATGCTGCTGAAAGTCATGCGCAAAAGGCGATTTTAGCTTTGAGACAAGAGCTTATAAAAATGGAGGCAGCAAATGGGACTTTACCGGTTACTGGCTGTGGTATTGAGCTTGAACGTGTGCGGTTGCTCAACAAGCAAGCCGGTGGGTAATTTTTCTTATCGGTTTTTATCGGTTACATTGCCGCCGCTTGCACAAAGTGCGTGTTCTCGCCCGCTTTTGCTTCCAGAGCGTGCTTTGAACACACGAGAAGTGATGCATTATTGGGGGCGTGACCGTGCGGCTTTATTGATCTGCGAACAGCGTCGTGCTGCTGCAGTGAGAGCGGTTTTGAGCAAGAGGGAGGGGAATTTCAAGTGAATTTGGATATTAGTGTTGCCAATGGCTGGTTGTCTTTACTGCTGTCGATTGTAGCGATTTGTGGTGTTTTGAAAGCCTATTTTTCTTCTGGTACGCGAGAAATGTTGAAAGACCTCGTGCTGCTTAAGGAGCGTGTGCAAAAGTTAGAAACGGAGATAGATTTTTTGCCTGATCGCGACGGACTGCAACGATTGGAAGTGAATATGGAACGGTTAAATGGTCGTCTCAATACCCTTTCTGCACAGTTGCAACCGGTGGCGGCGATTGGTGAGCGCTTGCAAGAATTTTTACTGGAGAATGCCAAAAAATGAAAGCAGATATGGATAAGATCATCCGTGAAGAAGCGCGATTGATTATTTTAAAGGGGCTCCTTTGTGAGCGCAGTGAGACTTTATCGAGTGCGATGATTGAGCGGCTTTTATACAGTTATGGCATCAGACGAGATCGAGATTTTGTGCATAATGAATTGGCTTGGATGGAAGAGCAAGATGCTGTCACATTAAAAAAACAGGTGGATTCGGTTTTTCTTGCGGCGTTAACAGAACGAGGGGCGCGTCATTTAGATCGTAGCTTTTCTATTGAGGGGATTAAGCGGCCCAAACGCACATCAATAAAATATGAGGTGAAGGATGCGCAAGGTCGGGCGTGGACGCTTAACGGCGATTGATTTATTGCCGCAAGCTTGTGATCAGATTATTGCTGCGGCTGCTGAGGCTTTAAATGGGCGTGAGAAGACACAAATGGCTATTTATAGTGACTTTAAAGCGGCTTTAAAGGCTTTACAAAAGGAAACGGGATTAAGTTTTTCGATTCCTTCTTTTTCCAGTTTTAATCGTTATTCTTTGCGTTTGGCTGTGATGTCACGGCGCCTAGAACAGACAAGGGAAATAGCGGCCAGTCTCTCGCAGCGCTTTGATGCTAAAGCTTGTGACAATATTACGCTTTTGACGGCAGCTGCGATTAAAGAGCTTATTTTTTCCACATTAAGCAGTGGGAAAAACCTTTCACCAAAAGCGGCACAAGAGTTGGCAAATGCACTAAAGGGTGTGTTGGCTGCGGAACATTTGTCGACCACTAGGCGGCAAAAGCTTGAGAAAGATTTTGCGACCCAAGCGAGCAAAGCGGTTGATGCGGCAGCGGCAGCGGCGGGATTTTCCAAAGAGACAGCGCGTGCCATTCGTGCGCAAGTGTTGGGGATAAAACATGGCTGAAGGGTGCTCTTTCATAGAAAAACATGCTGATCATCAAAGCGGTTGTGATGTTTGGAAGGAAAGCGCTTTTCCAAAAGAGCAAGATCCTTTAGCGGATGGTGTTTTGATGGCACATCAACGGGCATGGATTGAAGATAAATCACCGTTAAAACTGGTTGAAAAGGGGCGGCGCACCGGTATTACTTTTGCTGAAGCTTTAGATGATACACTGATTGCTGCAGCAACGCGAGAAGCTGGTGGCGATAATGTTTTTTACATTGGCGATAGCAAAGAAAAGGGGCGGGAATTTATTGGCTATGTGAGCAATTTTGCAAGGGCTATTACCAGCAATAGTGGTGACGTGGAGGAATTTTTATTTTCTGATCAAAAGGCGGATGGATCGACAAAATATATTTCTGCTTACCGTGTGCGTTTTGCTTCTGGTTTTCGCATTGAAGCGCTTTCAAGCCGCCCTGAAAATATTCGCGGGTTGCAGGGGATTGTGGTGATTGATGAGGCAGCCTTTCATCAAGATGTGCGGGCTGTTTTAGATGCGGTCAATGCTTTGTTGATTTGGGGTGGTAAGATCCGTGTGATTTCCACGCATAATGGCGTGTTGAACCCTTTCAATGAACTGATCCGTGAGGCAAGGGCGGGGAAGGTTCCTTTTTCCGTGCATTGTTACCCCTTTGTTGAGGCGGTTAAAAATGGCTTGTTTAAACGGGTCTGTGCCATGAAGGGGGAGGTGTGGAGTGCAAGGGCGGAGCAACAATGGGAGCAGCAGATTCGTGCCTCTTATGGGGTGCGTTTTTCTGCGATGCGGCAAGAATTGGATGCGATCCCTGCCGATCAAGAAGGGGCTGCTTTAACGCGCTTACAGATTGAAAATTGTTGTGCGCCTGATATTGCGGTGTTGCGTTTTGCTTGTGTGGATGCTTTTAAAAATCAATCGGATTATCAACGAAGTGTTGCGGCGCTTAACTGGTGTGATGGGCATTTAAAGCCCCTTCATGTTGGGCTTGATCGGCGGCGCCAACATGTTTTTGGTGTTGATTTTGCCAGATCTGGGGATGCAACCTCGATTGTGGTTTTAGAAATTGGGCAAGATCTGGTGCGTCGTGTCCGGTTTATGGTGGAGTTGCGCAATACACCCTTTGATCAACAAAGAGAGATTTTATTTTATGTGGTGAGTGGTTTGCCGCGTTTGTTGGGGGGCGCTTTGGATGCACGGGGCAATGGGGCTTATTTAGCAGAAAAAGCGGCACAACGTTATGGTGCTTGTGTAAAGGAAGTGCAATTATCGCAAAGTTGGTATGGCAAAGAAATGCCCGCCTATTTAGAAGCTTTTGGTGATGGCACCATTGTTTTGCCGCGCGATTGTGACATTGTTGCTGATCATCAAGCCCTTGCTTATGTGAATGGCATTGTGAAAATTCCTGATACTCATCGTTTTAAAGGCAGTGATGGTTTTATGCGCCATGGGGATAGCGCGATTGCTTGTGCTTTGGCTTATTTTGCTAGCCGTCAAACTCCTGAGATTTACGACTATACACCTGTTCGTGCTGTTGATGGTTTTGAGGAAAGCCCGCTCTTTTCAACCCCCTTTTTTTCAACAATGCGGTCAAAGATTTATTGAGGAAATTGTGAAATGGTAAAACTTGTCGACCAATGGGGTAGGGCGTTGAACATTAAAGGGTTGGAGCGGGAAGTGGCGGCACCAACGATTGGTGGTGTGCGTGATGTTTGGTCACAAACCCTTGTCAGTGGTCTTACGCCCTTGCAACTTGCCGATATTTTGCAACAAGCAGCGCAAGGCACTCCAGAACAATTTTTCCAGCTTGCTGATGAAATGGAAGAGCGTGATTTGCATTATCGTGCCGTGCTTGGCATGCGTAAAAATGCTCTGACAGGGGTGGAACCAGGGGTGATTGCAGCAAGTGAGAGTGCTTTGGACAAAAAGATTGCCGATGCTGTTTACGAAGTGATTAAAGCGCCAACCTTTGTTGATGATTATGTGACGGATTTATTAGATGCTTTGGGCAAGGGCTATGCCATTGTTGAAACCTTGTGGGATAAAAGTGCTAAAGCATGGTGGCCTATTGCATGGAAATGGCGTGATCAGCGGTTTTTCCAATTGGATAGACGGGATGGTTTTCATTTGCGTTTAAAAGAAGAGGGCTCTCAAGATGGTTGCGAATTGCCTGCTTATAAATTTTCCATTCATCGACCAAAGCTTAAAAGCGGTTTGCCGATCCGTACAGGGCTCGCTAGGCTTGCGGCTTGGGCCTTTCTTTTTAAGTCTTATACTTTAAAGGATTGGATGGCCTTTTTAGAAATTTACGGCATGCCGTTGCGTTTGGGAAAATATGGAGCAAGCTCTTCCCATGAGGAGCGGCGGGTGCTTATTCAGGCTGTGCGTGATTTATCCAGTGATGCGGCGGCTATTATTCCTAAAGAAATGGAGATTGAATTTATTGAAGCAGCGGGGGGCAGTGGCAATGCTGTTTTTGCCTCTAAGGCTGAATATTTAGATCGGCAGATTTCTAAGGGTGTTTTAGGGCAAACCATGACGACGGATGATGGTTCGTCCTTTTCGCAAGCGCGTATTCATGAAAATGTCCGCCATGATATTGCCAGAGCTGATGCACGCCAATTGGCGCTTACCGCTAATCGTGATTTGATTGTGCCATTTGTTGATATTAATTTTGGTCGCCAAGAGCGCTACCCGCTTGTCTATTGGCCAATCTCTGAAAATGAAGATATTAAAGCTTTGAGTGATGCATTGGCAAAACTGGTGCCCTTGGGATTGCATGTTGGAGCGCAAGAAGTGCGCAATAAGATTGGTTTTTCGCAACCAACAAAAGAGGAAGATATTTTAAAAGCCCCTGATCATATTATCGGTGATGAGGCAAGACAAGAGAGCGGTGAGGAAAGCAAAAAGGCTGATGTTTGTGCCGATTGTGGTGGGGCTTTTGATGTTTCTCTTACAAGAGAGCGCAAGGGTGGAGGAGAGCAGGGTGGAGATCATCACGACGAATTAGAGCGTCTTTCTGAGGAGGCTTTAAGGGACTGGGAAGAGGATTTAGAACCCCTTTTAAAGCCCTTTAAAAAGCTTGTTGAACAAGCGAAAAGTTATGAGGATATCCTTAAAGGTTTAGATGAATTGCTCGGTCAAATGGATCATCACGCATTAGCCGCACGCTTGGCAAAGGTGCAAATGATTGCACGTGGGCTTGGGCACCATGGATGAGGAACTTTTCAAAACGGCTCCCAAAGAGGTCACGCGTTATTTTGCAGCTAAAAAGATTGTTCCAAGCTTTGATTGGCGCGATATAGCGCCGGAGGAACATGCTTTTTCCTTTACGGTAGCAAAATCGGTTGGCTATGATATTTTGGATGATTTTAAAGCCGCCGTTGGAGAGGCGATAAAAAATCGGCTTCCCTTTCAGGATTTTCAAAAAAATCTGACGCCGCTTTTACAGGACAAGATATTGATTTATAACGATAATTCATTGTTTTGCATGTTGAATGAGAGTTCATAATACCCTAAGATTCTCTCATTTCAATCTTGTTTATGATGAATCAAACCAAACCATCCCCTTGCACATCACAAGTGGGATTAACGTGTGGATAAAAAACGTTTAGAAAGGAGTAAAAATGCCTTTAATGAATCGTCTTAATGCAAGGGCTGTCGCAACATTGGGGGCTGGTAAATATAATGATGGTGCCGGCTTGCTACTTCACAAACGTAAAGATGGTGGTGCTCAGTGGATTTTACGCTATACCATCCACGGGCGGCGTCGTGAAATGGGCTTGGGTGCCTTAAGAGATGTCTCTTTAAAACAAGCCCGTGAATTGGCAACTGGGTGGCGTTCTGTTTTGCGTGAAGGTCGTGACCCCATTAAAGAACGTGAGAAACAAAAACGCGAAGCAATGCGTAATCTCCATTATCTCAAAGATATTGCTTTGGATGCTTTTGAAACTCGTAAAGCTGAATTAAAAGGAGATGGTAAAAATGGAGAGTGGTTTTCATCTTTAAAACTTCATATTCTCCCCCAATTAGGCTGCCTCCCCGTTTCAGAGATTACCCAAACCGATATACGCAATACACTCGCACCGATTTGGCATACAAAAGCTAAAACAGCTATGAAAGCTCTTAATCGCCTCAATATTTGCCTTAAACATGCTGCTGCAATGGGATTGGATGTTGATTTACAGGTAACAGAAAAAGCAAAAGCTTTGTTGGGGAAACAACGTCATAAAGCTACGAATAGACCAGCAATGAATTGGAGAGAGGTTCCGGATTTTTATAAAACACTTTGCAAAACACCAACTCTAACACAATTGGCTTTGCGTCTGCTTATTTTGACAGGGGTTCGTAGCAATTCCTTGCGTCATATCCATAAAGATCAGATTGAAGGTAGTGTATGGACTATTCCTGCTGAGAATATGAAAGGAAGGCGTGATGCTACAACAGAATTTCGCGTGCCTTTATCATCTGAAGCATTGGAAATTTTGAAACAAGCGCGTCTTCTATCTCGCAATGATTTCTTTTTTTCTGCAACAGGTCGTGGTCCCCTTGCTGAGAAGTCCATGTTAAAATATATGCAAAAAACTGGACTTGATGTTTGTCCCCATGGTTTTCGGTCTAGTTTACGCGATTGGTTAGCAGAAACAACA
>NZ_JBTTDJ010000059.1:0-1907 GCF_055796165.1 Bartonella sp. EBT8 | reverse complement strand
TATAATAGATTTTCAGAGCGCGCTTCGAAAGCAGCGATAGCGAGATGGCATAAGCATAAAACGGAGGAAATGCATGTCAACTAAGTTAGCTTGGGTTCGAAGTTTTCCCTCAGATTGTCTTGCAGAGACGAATGGGATGAAGGCATTTCAAATAGCAACATACGTTACATTAAAATGGCATATGCGTAAAAATGGTGAACCCATTTTTTATGATGAAGACCGATTAGCGCATAGCGCGGGATGTTCAAAAAAGATCTTCAATAAAGCCTTAGAATTTTTGTTACGTGATAAGAAAATCGTTTGTTTAGAAGATGGTCGATTATGGAGTTTGCAAGTTGAGGAGGAACTCAATAACTCTAATGAAAATTTAAATAAGTTTTCAGAGAGAGCGCAGAAGGCAGCAATAGCAAGGTGGGAAAAACATCATAAAGAAAAAACAAGCAGTAGCGATGATCAAGATGCTAAAAATTTTAAGCATGATGCTAAATATGATGCTTGTAGCAATGCTAAATCGATGCTTGATGATGCCAATCACAACCACAATCACAATCACATATACAATAAAAAAACTAACACTATCGTGTTATCAAAAAAAGAAAACGATATTGATTTTGAAAATATCGAAATTGTTGATGAGGCTCATAAGCCATCAGAGGATCATGATTGCGAAAAGCTAGCAGATGCAATCGAAACGGGTGCAGAGGATCAACCTCCCATTCACGAGCAAGAAAGCGTTCCCAAAAAAGCAAAACGGGCAAGAACTGATCGCGGCTGTCGATTACCGGACGATTTTGAACCGGATTACGATTTTGCAATTGCAGAGGGCTTGCCTCCAGAGCGCGTGAAAATCGAAATCGCAAAGTTTCGAGATTACTGGCGTTCAAAAAGCGGAGCCAATGCAACCAAGGTCGATTGGCAAGCAACATGGCGCAATTGGATCAGAAACTCAAAAGATCATAAAATTAATCAAATAGGTGGTCAGTATGGAAATCACTCTCAAAGGCAAAAAAGCATTGGAGAACGCATCGCAGACAGCATCCTTGATATCGGAAATCGAGGTTACTTTGAAACGCATTCACGAGATGATAGCTCAGGGGTTTCCTTTGGTTTTGAAGGATGGCAGCAAGCTAACCAAACAGCAGGAAACGATTGCCTTAGAAGCTGGTGATCAACTTCACGAGCTGTTTGCAGTGAAAGCCAGCAAAGAGGATATAGCCAAGGCAATTCGAATGCTTTCATGTGGTTTAAAAATAGCTCAACAGGCTGATCATGAGGGAATGGCGTTAACCTATGGAATGGTTTTGGAAAATGTTTCTGCGTGGTCCCTTATGACAACAGTGAAACGCATTTTATGCGATGAGGTAGAAGGTTTATCAGATACGTTTTTTCCTAGCACGCGTGAGTTAGTGAGATTGTGTCGTGATTTGGAAAGCAGTCTTTTGATAAAAGCTAATCTTGCACGCAAGGCTGTTTTGAATACTCGTGAAAAAACGGCACGAGAAAAGGTGCAAAGAGAGCATTTTAAACCCTTAACGTTATCTCAACAGCAAGAGCTTGAGAGAGCTTTTAGTGGCATAGGAGATGTATTGAAAAAGGTTGAATAGATAGCAAAGTGATGGAATTTTGTATGAGATATTGGGATAGATATGCGTTTAAATCGATAAAAAAGACCGTACAAAGCGATTTAGAGATTTTTTGATGAAATACACGTAAAAAACTAAAAACGCTCTGTACAGCCAATTTTGAGGCAAATAGACCAATAGGTAAAATTATGGACTAAAAGCATGGGAATTTTTAGAGATTTGTTTTTAACAAAACGTAAACAACCACAAAAAAAGTTTATTGCAACGGCAAGAGGGCATGCACCATGGGGATTAGGGGTCACTGAGTATTTTTATAATCTTTAC
>NZ_JBTTDJ010000058.1:0-1927 GCF_055796165.1 Bartonella sp. EBT8 | reverse complement strand
ACCGACAATTCCGATAACTGCTGATTGAACTGCGCGAAGGGGACGTGTGCCATCGTCCACCTCGACAACTTCAACACCGTGTAAAAAACCTGTTGTCATTATTATGCTCCTTTGCATGATTGATGAATGAAAATGAATGGGAAAAATGAGAGACAAACAGACGTTCTTGAGAACGACTTGACAAAATGTTTAAAACCGTTAGATTCATAGGAAGGTGCCTAGAAAACACCTTAATAGTAAGCGGATAGATTGCCGAAACAGTCTCTTTCCGTACATTGAATGCTTTGACTTGTTACATGCGCATGGCGTATAATAACTTTGTCGGGTGTAGTTGTGCTATACAATACCCTTTTATGGGAAAAGCATAACGACGGACTTACTACCGTGTTTTCTAGCACCCGATACCCTTTGGGGTGTCAATAGAAGACATCTAAATAGTAAGGAGTTCGTCATGAACACTCTAATTAAAATATCAGAAAAAATTATTGATCAGGAAACAATTCAAACGGTTGATGCACGTGAATTGCATATATTTTTGGAAATAGGAAAACGCTTTGCTACTTGGATTACAGATCGTATTCGTCAATATGAATTTGAAGAGGGAAAAGACTTCATAAAAACACAAGATTTGCGGTTCCCAAAATTGGGAAGCGCAAAATCTAGGGCTGTTACAGCAATTAACTATCACATCACTTTAGATATGGCGAAAGAACTCTCAATGGTTGAACGCAATGAGAAAGGCAGGAAAGCCCGTCGTTACTTTATTGAGTGTGAAAAGAAACTAAGAAGCCAATCTGTTGATTATGATAATGATACACGATTTGATTTACCAAGCCATTGGGAGGGTATGAACGCTGGTGAAAAAGTTTTATATCTTTTAGGTCCAATTCATATGCGTCTTATCGATGCTTTTAGAGTAGACGAAGAAAACAGGCAATACAAAGCTTTAATCAAAGAAGCAAAACAGGTGTTAGCAAGATCTGTGACAAAAGCTGCTTAGTTTATAGTGCCATCTCCTCGTCTTTAAAGGCGGGGAGATGATAAAAGCTCTAGCTATTTTATTAACAACTATGGTCCATTTGTACATTGACTTTTTTACTAGCTTCTAGTGTTGGAATAGAAGAAACATCAATATCACGCAAAGCATGCCATGTATCATAATTGGCTTGAAGTTGTAACCATAAGGCGGGTCCGTTGCCTAATAACTTGCCAATACGGGCTGCTGTAACAGCTGTAACAGGACGTTGTCCTTTAAGGATGCTGTGTAGATGTTGGCGCGATATTTGAAGAATTCGAGCAATTTCAGTTTTGCTTGTATCCAAATGCTCCAAAGATTCGGCTAAAATTTCTCCTGGATGAGTAGGGCAACGATTAGGATCACGTGTAGTCATGAAGTGTCTCCTTTACAATTAATCTTAAAACCTTCAATGATATTGTTCCAGATCAACATGATAAACATGCCCATCTTGGAATTCAAAAGTGATACACCAAGGACCATTGATATGGACTGTGTAGCGAGTTGGAGTAAAGCCTTTAAGCATATGAAAGTTATAACCCGGTACATTGATATCACTTACTTGAGAAGCTGCGTCAAGAGTATCAAGACGGCGAATAATTCGCTGTTGAAGCCTACTATCAATTTTACTTTTTCCTGTTTCCCAGAGAGATTGTAGGTCTTTATTTTTAAATGTTTTGATCATAGCAAACTCAACAGCTTTATTTTAAATAATATGTAATGTAATAAGTTACAATTGTCAACAAAAATATTACAATTTAATATTATTGATACCAATGCGGCTTGCCTATAAGCTGTTAATCTCGTCACAAAATCTTTGGAGTAAAAATGGGGTGACTCGCTATGATTTCGAGACACCCCTCTAAAGACAAAGAATGACTTTGCTTGCTATAGATTAGACTTGGTTCATCC
>NZ_JBTTDJ010000057.1:0-1934 GCF_055796165.1 Bartonella sp. EBT8 | reverse complement strand
GTATCTCTTGCTCTATCTGTGCTAAAAAGGCTTCGACAGCTTGGTTAATACTGTTAATCTGTTCCTCATCACGGTGCACACGTTTGACTTTCATACGTAAGTGAGATGATTGATGCATGCGAAAGCGTGGATCATAGCTTACAAAATCACACCATTTTCGTCCTGTACACGCCATTTGGAATTGCATTTGTGCGTGATATTCCGGTTTGATTTGGTCATCGATACAAAAGCGCATATGGGTTGCAGATCTTGGACATTTGACTTCGATTAACCCCTCTTCACCAATAAGCCCATCAGGGCTAGCCCCAGCCATTTCTATTGTAGGATGAGGGACAAAGCCGCATTTTATGATATTGGCATCATAAATGAAGCTATATTCTTGCAAGGCATCCTCTTCATGTTCAATGCCCCATCGCATCTCTTCGGTTTCATAATGGGGGCTTATTTCTCCTGTTAGGCGTTCTGTAATGAGTTTGATTTTGTAATCCTCATATTTGCTGGTCGGCAATCCTTTTGCTGTCTTACTGAGTATATTGTAAACATTAGAGGCGGTGACTTTTCCTAACCGCGCTTGAAACCATTGTGCTGATCTTTGTTCCATTTCACACCGCCGCTGTCTGTTCTTGGTTGGTTTGTGCATATTCGATATCTTGGATATGAATATATTCAGCATCTTGTATAGGACCATCGTTTTGTTCTTGAGATGGTAATTGCTGGGTTTCAATGATTTGTAAGTTCTGTTTTTTCTTCAAACCGTTTAAAACCGTTTGTGCTTGTTCCTCAGACATATCGGCAAGGCTGTTTGCTTTGACAAAAGAGAGGACTTTTTTCTCTTCTGTTAGAGTTTGTTCCATTAATTGTCTGATTTTTCTAAGCATATCACCAGAAATGCGCTGCTCTTGCATGCTATGATTTATTCCATTCATACGAGCGGCTTCATCTTCCTCATAAATGCCTGAAAAACCGAAAGCATAGCGTGCACATTGTATGGTTGCTTTATGACGCAACATACGTGCTGGATATTTTTGCCAAGTGTCTGTCTTTTGTTTGCATTCTGCTAAATATTCAGTAACCTCGATAGGGTCTTTAATGCCTTTCAATCGTATAGCACATTTGATAGCAATGAGATTACCATCTTTATCAAGTTGGTCTTGAAAGGTCATACCATCGAATTGAGGATTAGATTTAATGATCTTAATCCACCCGTCGATCGAGACGACGGGAATAATGCCGCCACCTCTTTTAGGAAGAGCATAGATTTCTTTCGTCAGTGGGTTTAATCCATAAGTATTAGCAACGGAAATAAAGGCGGCAAATTCTTCATCAGAAAAGTTGTAACTGATACAAGTTTTAACGATGGTTTTTCGAAATTCGTCATGAGAGAAACCATATTTACTTGCCATTGTTGTTAAGGGAGAATTTGTCATCTTGAAATCCTTTTAATGGATACTTTGTCTTTTGATTTCTTGAGAAGGTATACCGATACCTTTATTTGAGAGGAGGAACGAGGGGGGGGTGTTTAAAAACGCCCTGTATAGTTTGGATAGTTTGGAAGGACGTCAGAAAGACGTAAACGGTGCTGTTCTTCATAAGACCCGTAGATTTCATCTTCATATTGTCGCTGTTTGATTTCGTCTAAAAAAAAACCGTATGCATCGCTTTGTTTAATAAATTCGTGATTTACGATGCCATCGAAGCACTCTTGTTGGCGTTCTTTAATATAGAATTCAGCGATGTCTTCAGAGATATCTTCGCACCGATTAGTTGTTGGTTCGACGCGCAAGATTTGCACGGCATTATCAGTATTATCGATAAATTTAATGATATCGTTTTCTTCGTAGAAAGGACCGGATTGAGCGATGTTTTCTGTTTCGTCATAGCTCATCACTAAGAGGATTTCATCTGATTTTATAAAAACTGGTTTATTCACAACA
>NZ_JBTTDJ010000056.1:0-2027 GCF_055796165.1 Bartonella sp. EBT8 | reverse complement strand
TGCAGCGCTTCAAAGCAGGCAGAATTCAGCGAAGACTCTAACGGCATCAGGTGGAGGAGGAAGTACAGGACCAATCACTTTACAAACCATTGGTGATATGTCCGATAAAGAGTTTGGGGAATGGTATAGCCGACCGAAAAATCAAGTTATTTTTAATAAACTTATGGGTTGGGAAGGCTAATGATGATTGAGACGTAACGATATAATCCATGTGTTTTTTCGCCGGCTTTTAAGCCGGTTTTTTTACAGCAAAGAAAGGTGAGATAAATGGCAATAACACATATTCCTATTAATGATGCGCAGGCGATTAAAGCTTGGTCCAAGAGGTTAAATTATGAATCATCAAAAGCGCTTGATATTGAACGTTTAATGGGAGAAAGTTCCAATAGTATTATACAGGTCAAAAATGAACTGAGGAAAGAAGGGGGAGATTGCGTAACCTTTAGCTTACGAGCTCAGATTATGGGGCGTGGTGTAAGCGAGGGTGAAACGCTTAAAGGGAACGAAGAAGCGCTCCAATTTCTTCATGACAAATTATATATCAATGAATTGAATCATGCTGTTGCAACGAAAAACAAAGGCACGATTGATCAACAACGTATTTCGTTTAGTTTACGTGACGAAGCCCACAAGTCATTGGTTGATTGGTTTGCCGATCGCATGAGTTTGATGTTTTTTCTTCAAGTATGTGGCTATACCGCACCTACCATTAAATTTGAAGAACGTGAAATTTATCTTGATGAATTGTATTACGGCTTTAATGCACCTTTGGCGCCAAGTAGTAAGCGCATTGTCCGCCCCGATGGCAAAACCAAAGATGAAGATGTCAAAGAGCTAGCAAAGCATGGCTTTAATCTTAAGTTGATTGATGAAGCGGTCAAAGTTGCGAAGTTGGCAAATCCGAAAATCAGACCTGTACGCGTTGATGGTTCCTATGTTTATGTCTTGTATCTCCATCCTATTCAAGTGATGCAATTGCGTACCAACACAGAAACGGGTCAGTGGCTTGATATTCAGAAGGCAGCTTATACCGGATCACGTGCTAAGAACCCAATTTTTGATGGCTCTTTAGGCATGTATAACGGTGTGGTTTTACGTGAATCTGAACATGTAACCCATGGTGTGAAGTCTACTGGTGGTGCTGAAGAGAATGTGCGTCGTGCTGTTTTGCTAGGAGCACAAAGTGTCATGTTTGCCTTTGGAGCAGAAAATAACGATACGCGCTATCACTTGGTTGAAGAGCTCGATGATTATAAACGGATCTATGGTGTTGCGGCTAAAACGATCTTAGGCATGAAGAAAACGCGTTTCCAGATGCCTGGGAGAGGGCAACATGCGCAAGATTTCGGAACAGTGGTTATTTCAACATGCACAGGCGAAAAGCCTTCTTAAAGATTTAGGAAAGGAAAAAAGATATGACAAGTGGACTACCATCACCTTTACAAGGCAGAAATCTTTGCACACAACAGGTGAGTTTTTTGCGTTTGAATATCACGCATAAAGATAAGGATTTGACACGCAAGATAGGGACCTTGCCTCGTGGCGCGATGATCCTTTCGATTAAAGCGTTTGTGAAGACAGCGTTTACGGATGCGAAATTAAAGATTGGCAGCACCTATGGAGGCAATGAATTCACTGAAAAGGATATCAAAGCCCAAGGGACGCAAGATTTTGCCTCCACCAATCAAAAAGAGTTTGTCCCTTATGATGAAGAGCTTACGCTTTATGCAACACGAGACAAAACAACAGCTGCTGGTGAGTGCGTTGTGGTCGTGCAATTTGTGACTAATCGTTAAGAGAAGCCTGATGTCACGTCATTATATAAGGATAAGGACGGGTGGACCGATACAAGAGCGGCAAGATGTTTTTCGTCATAGGGGAACCTTTGCAAGGCTTGTATCGGTTATTCAGGATGAGATTGATGATGTCACGGATGAGTATATTCCTCAAATACAAGAAAGTATTTTTGCCGCCATTCGGTTTTGTGAACGGGAAACCTTTTACTTTAATGAAAGCCGTGATGTTAC
>NZ_JBTTDJ010000055.1:0-2046 GCF_055796165.1 Bartonella sp. EBT8 | reverse complement strand
CGCTTTTCTGCTGCAGTCAAAAATATGACATCACGTTTGCAAGGTGTTCAAAGTGCCCTTGGCACGGCGGCAAGCCGTGCTTCGCTCTTTACCGGTGCTTTAGGGCTTGCCGGTGGAGGTCTTATAGCAAGTGTCACCGCCCTCACCATGAAAACCATGCATCTTGGGGATAGTCTTCATCACGCATCTCGGCATTTGGGAATGAGTGTTACAGCACTGCAATTATGGGGTGATGCAGCAGACAACTCAGGATACTCTGCTGAACTTTTTCAACAATCCTTAGCAACTTTAAATAGGCGTTCGGCACAAGCATATGCCGGACAAAAAAGAGGCATTATGGGGTTTGAGGCACTTGGTATTTCTGTCAAAGATGCCTCTGGAAAACTCAAATCAAACTCTACCTTGTTAGAAGAAATTACCGACAAAATGAGTAAGATGAAAAACCAAGCGCAAAGACAGCATATTGCTGCTCTGCTGTTTGGTGGTGATGGCAAAGAAATGGCTGCCATGCTTGCACAAGGGATGGCTCCCATCAAAGAGCTGTTTGCAAAGGCGCGGAAAGGAAAATGGTTGATCGGTGCTGATGTCGCACGCTATGCCGCAGATTTGAGTGATAAGCTTGGTGCTTTTAAGAAAAAAATAGGGGGTATCGCTAGCTTTATTGGCGCCCGCTTTATGCCTGTAATCAATGATATGGTTGATGCTTTTGAAAAACTGATTGATGAAAACCGTGATCTCATACAAACAACCGTTGCTGGGTGGGCAAAAACCTTAAAAAAAGTCTTTAATGATTTGCTTAATCCTACCTCTGATTTGAGAAAAGGCATCAGCGATCTCACAAAGAGAATTAAAAGCTGGTTTTACTGGATGGAACCACTTGTTGGTGAAATAACCCTGTTAAAAATAGGACTTATAGCGCTTGGTTCCTTTATTTTTGGTCCACTCATTGCCGCATTAGCTGCCGCGGGAGCAGCGTTTGTCACGCTTGGCTATACAATCTTGACAACACCTATTGGTTGGCTCATTGGTGGTATTGCATTGCTTGTCGGAGCCGGATATCTCCTCTACAAAAACTGGGACAAAATCAATGGATGGTTGGCTGCATCCTTAACTGTCGTTGGCGCTGTTGTTATCAGACTGGCTGTTGCTTTTACAGGACCGCTGTTTTCAGCAATAGGTTCAGTTTGTTCAGCCTTTATGGGACTTATTGCAACTCTTGGAAAAGCCCTATTTTCAAAAATAATCGCGGCTGACAAAGCTTTTATAGGGCTTGCCAGAACCCTCGGTCAATCACTACTTTCAGCAACAAAATCAGTTTGTTCAGCATTTATGAGGCTTGCTGTAACTCTTGCAAGAACACTCTTTTCAGCCTTAGTCTCGGCTAGTTCAGCTCTTCTTTCGCTTGCTGCAACTCTTATAGGCTCTCTGCTTTCAGCAATAACTGCTGTTGGTTCTGCTTTTATATCGCTTGGGGTCGTAATCATGACAACTCCCGTAGGCTGGATAATCGGGGGCATTGCAGCGCTTGTCGCAGCTGGATATCTCCTCTACAAAAACTGGAATACAGTCGTAAATTTCATAAGCAAGTTATGGGATTCTTTTGCCAGTTTGTTCAGTAACACTTTCAGTAAACTTTTTACTCTCTTTAAAAAGTTTTCACCACTCTATTGGATAGCAAAAAAAATCAACGCATTGATTGATTGGTTGTTTGGCGTCAATTTAATGGATGCGGGAGCCAATCTCATTGGCAGCTTGTGGGATGGCATTAAAAGCCAGTGGACCGCTCTCTGCAATTGGTTTAGCGGCATGATAAGCTCATTAACCAGTTGGATGCCTGATTGGATGAAAGAAAAGCTTGGCTTCAATGTTTCAATCAACAAAACCTCAACAGAAACAATTAAAACCTTTACCGATGAAACCAATGCACGTGCAAAAAGAATGATGGAGACAGCGGTTGTACCCAAAAGCCCATCTGAAAAACGCAACAGTGGTTTTAATACAGGGACACTTGAGACAAGGCATATGGAAGCTCCAAATGCAAAAGTG
>NZ_JBTTDJ010000054.1:0-2055 GCF_055796165.1 Bartonella sp. EBT8 | reverse complement strand
ACCTCCATTAAAAAAGTTGAAAAAGAACATTTTGGATAAAATGTCTATTGACAAGGGTATTTTTTTTTTTGCTAGGGTGTCTGTATTTCATATTTTATGAACACTGTCAATAAAAAAATTCATAAAAAATGAAATTTTATATGAAATAAATTCATTATAGGATAAAATAATGTTAGAAAAATTTTGGAATTATGGAGATAAGAAAGTGATGGCTGCTATTATCTTTTGTCTACAGAGCAGGAATTTTGAAGAATCGTTAAAACAGCTTTCTGAACTTCAGGATTTGCTTGATAATACAGACGAATAAATTGTTCAGATTCTTTGATTAAGAAAGGCGGGATTTCACCAAAAAAATCAATAATTTTTATGAGTTCAGTTGCTCTTATTAATCTGGGTTTTACTGATCTCTTTGTACTAGAATTATTGATCATACTAGTTAAAGTAGATGGCAGCACTCCCAGATGTTCGGCTAGCATTTTTTTGCTACCGTGTCCATTTTTAGCTAACTGCTCTTTAAGCCACGCCTTTAACTGATCCGATTCCATAAAAATAAGGCTCTTTCATATCAAATGAAAAATCAATTAAAAAAAAACTGAATTTTTTTCTTGATAAAATTCAGATAATATGAAATTTTATTATTATGAAAAAAGAACCTGCATATACCATAATAAAATATTTAGGCGGTGCTGTTAATGTTTCTCGCATTTTACAGAAATGTAAGGGTGCTGTTTATCGTATTACTTATTCTAAAGAAAAAGGTGGTGCTAATGGATTGTTTCCTGCGATTTATCAGGCACAATTACTAAATTATGCACATGATCATGGTATAGATTTACGCCCTGACGATTTTTTTTATCCTGAACGCTTGCAGTTATTAATGCAAAAGAAACATCCCCCCTCAATGAGTGAATTTGTAAAAAGTTCCAGTGTTAATGACACTTGTGAACATAGCACTGCTTTGCAGTCATAAGGAGATGATGATGGCTGTAGAAAAGAAATATGAAATCCTAAAAAATTATAGCACTAAAGAGAATGGACACATTCTGCATCCTATTTGTGCATTAAGAGATTTTGGAAATATTAAGAAGGGTGCTTTAGGCGGCTGGATAGAACATGAAGGCAATTTATCGCATTATGGTAATTGTTGGATTTATGAAGGTTCTAAGGTTTATGGTAATGCGCGGGTTTATGACGATGCCATTATTCGTAATGATGCAAGTGTTTTTGATAATGCTTTAGTTTGTGATCAAGCACAAGTTTACGGTTTGGGATATATTTATGGCAATGCTCGTATTTGCGGTGATGAACGTGTTCATACTATGTTGTATGACAATGCAAGATTTTATAACGATGAAGTTTGCATACGCAGACGGGTTTTAGAGAACTTAAGGGAAGCGCATAAGGATGATGATGGCAAGGCGCGTGTTGACCTTATCCCGCCATCAGCACTGATTGAAATCGGTCGTGTTCTAGAATTTGGCGCAAAGAAATACGGAGCAAACAATTGGCGTCATGGCATGGAGTGGAGCCGTTTTTACGGCGCTGCTTTGCGTCATTTATTCGCATGGTTTGGTGGAGAGAATAAGGATGGCGAGAGTGATTTATCACACTTGGCGCATGCGGTGTGTTGTCTTGTTTTCTTAATGGAATGCGAAGCAAAACAGATCGGTCATGATGACCGCCCTAAAATAATAAAGGAGAAACAAAATGAGTTTAAATGAGATTGTATTAATAGCGGTGATTTCAGTTTTGATTTTAAGCGGTGTGATATTTCGTTTCGCTTTGCATTATCGTGATCAAGTTAAATCCCTTAAAGAACAAGCTACCAATCTTAAAAAAGAGATAAAAGAGAAAGAGTTGAAGTTTTTAACGGAAAGCAAGCAAACAATTGATGAATGTGATGATGATCTTAAAGAACGTGACGAGATCATTACAGAATTAAGACACAAACTTAAGCAGCGTGATGAAGTGATTAAAGAACGCGATAAAGCCATCAATGAACATAATACGATCATTATAGAATTGAGACAAAAAATTGAAGAGCATGAAAAGGCA
>NZ_JBTTDJ010000053.1:0-2108 GCF_055796165.1 Bartonella sp. EBT8 | reverse complement strand
GCTGTTTCCGCCGCGCTTTTGGCTTCTTCTGCTACACCCTTCGCTCCATTGGCGGTAGAGGCTGCTGTTTGTGCTATAACTTTCACATCAGAAACCCCTTGCTTGGCTTCATCCGCTGTTTGCTTTACATTATCAATCAAGCTTGAAGATGCCGTCAACGCATTCTTGGCATCCGTCGCTGCACTGAGCGCTGCATTACAAGATTGCTTGGCTTCTCTTGCCGTCTGCTCCGCTCGATTGGCGGTTTCCCTCGCTCCATCAGCTGATTGTTTGGCTTCAACAGATTTCATCTTCGCTTCAGAGGCTAGCGTTTCAACTGTTAAAACCTTTTGCTCCGCACCTTCTGCCGTCCTTTTGGCTGCTTCCGCTGTATTCTTAACCTGTTCAGTCGATTGCTGAAGACCATTGGCTAAAGACAGCGCACTCGACGCTGTTTCCTTTGCTTCACCTGCTACACTAGAGGCTGTATCTGCTGTGCTTTTGGCATCTTTCGCTGTTGTGAGGGCTTCCGTACTGCTCGCTGTCGCTGTTTCGGATGCACTCTTAACAGTTTCAACAATTTCCTTGAGATGATCTGACGTTTTCTTGCTTGCTTCCGCAATCCCTTTTGTCTCATCGGCTAATGACTTCGCATCACTGGATACCTGTTGTGCTTCTTCTGCTTTACTCTTGGCTTCTTGCGCTAACGTCTGTGCTGTTTCTGCCTTCTGTTTTGCCTCTTCTACTAAACCCTTAAAAGACGCATCAAGTGCATGCACCGCTTGTCTCTCAACACTCACCGCCTGCTCTGTTGCTGCTTTCACTTCATTGGCTACTCGCCTCGCTTCATCTGCAATCTGTTGCGCTTGATCTGCTTTCGCCGTTGCTGTTTCTGCCTCTTGCTTGGCTGCTTCAGATGTAACCTTGGCTGCATTCGCTGTAGACATCGCCGTTTCTGAAGTTCCTTTACCCTGCTCTGCTACATCCTTTGCCTCAACAGCAGTTGCCTTCGCTTCATTGGATGCTGTTACAGCTCTTTCTGCTATAACTTTCGCTTCATTGACTACCCTCACGGCACCTTCTGAAGCTTGTTTGGCTTCCTTTGCAACAGAAACAGCTCCTGAAACTTCTGCCTTAATTGTTTCTACTCCTTGCTTGGCTTCTTCAGATGCACTCTTGGCTTGTTGGGCTAAAACCTCCGCATTCTCCGATTGCCTCTTCGATTCCCCTGAAAACTGTTTGGCTTCTTCGGCTATACTCTTGGCTGATGCGGCTTCCGCCTCTACTCTCGAAGCCGTTTCATAGGCACTCCGAGAACTCTTAACCGCTGTCTCTGCACTACTCTTCGCATCACCGCTTGCTGCCAAGGCTTGATCGGCTGTCGATTTCGCCTCATTTGCTGTCGTTGTCGCTGATCTCACGCCTTCCTTTGCTTCGGTAGCCGTGGTAAGCGCCGTCGTGATTGTGGCACCACTTTGCGTAAGCTGCTTCAGAGCCCGATCCGCTATTCCCTTCGCTTCTTCCGCCTTTTGATACGCTCCATTGGCGTGCGCCGTCGCTTGCTCCGATCCTTGCCTAACCTGAACTAGCTGCTCCGCCGTCGCAAAAGCTTCATAGGCATAAAGGGAAGCCGTTCCTAATAACTTCGGCACAACGACCGTAGTGACTGATCGACCCTCTCTTATCTCTTCTTTCGTCGCCGCGGGTAGATAATACTCATGCGTATGGTACGGGATCCCCATAATCTTGCTCCATCAATTCTAGCTCTATCTTTAAAATAAACACTCTTTCAGCTCTTCTAGCTCACTCCTTAAAACACCTATCCGTTCTTCTAGTGATTGGATTGAACCCTCAAATTCTGAACGCAAAGAGACCCTCAACAATTCTAAAAGCTCAGAAAGTGGCGCATGAACAAAATGCTGACCTGTATAAAAAACAACCCGTAACTGAGACGGGTCACTGATGCCTGAAATCGCAAACGGTTTGGATAACATCGATAACCTCATGTCTTAATACCAAAAACAACCGAAACATTGATCGGACGCGTTTCTGCTCCACCATAACTTTCCGCTAAAAGACGGTGTTCATGATGCGCTCGATCCTCTAGTCCTTCTGTGATAGGAGTGGAA
>NZ_JBTTDJ010000052.1:0-2124 GCF_055796165.1 Bartonella sp. EBT8 | reverse complement strand
GGCGCCATTATTTATGCTGCTTTACAAGCGACACATTACAAATGAAATTTCTCCATAAGGAGAGAGACGCTCTGTATAAACATTCTCTCTTGTATTGCCATGGGCATTTTTAGTCACAACAGCCATGCCATAGGCACTTGCATTTTCATAAATATGAACATTACTGATAATTTTTGCATCATCGAAAACCCGCGCATTATCATACACATGGGCATTGGCAAAAATCTTTGCAAAGTCATAAACATGGGCATTGCCATAAACAAAACCACCAACCGCAGCATTGCCATAAACCCTAGCGTTTTCATAAACACGACCGGGTTTTAAAACATAGGCATTATCAGAAACCCAGCAGTTACCATCATGAGAGAGGTTACTTTCATCTTCGATAAAACCACCCAGTTGACCAGCTTTAATATCATCAAAATCTCTTAATGCTTTAATGCGATAAAGGGTATGGTTATCAAAAACACGCGTTTCATTAGTAAGTTCATATTTTTTAGAGACAATTTTAGATACAGTTATAGTAGACATAGGTAAGCTCCTATCTAATAATGGATAAAATTTTGAATGAAATGTTCTTAAGAAGGGCGCCCCCGCCGCGCCCGCGGTGTTATTTACGCAGCGTCTTTAATAGACTGATCATTATCGCAAATATCACGACGAATTTTTTCACGGCTATTAACCACGGCATTGCCATAAATTTTTACGTGATGATCAATATTTGATTTTCCATAAACTTTAGCATTATCATAAATCCTTGCCAAGCAACCAACGCGCGCCGAGCCAGAAACCTTTGCATTGCCATAGACACTAGCATGATCCTTAATCCACGCATTGCAAAAGACATGGGCATTATCATAAACAGAAACCCAGACATGAATGCGTGATTTACCATAGACCTGAGCATTACCAAAGACATAGCCACACACATGGGCATGATCATAAACCCTAGCATTGTCATAAATTTTAGCATCATCAGTAATAATAGCTTTATTACAAACCACGGCATTTCCATAAACTTGACCAGCGATTTTGGTATCATCATAAATTTTAGCATTGTCATAAATGCAAGCCTTATTACCAAAAACCCATGCCTTGCCATTTACGGTAGCATTTCCATAAACTTTTGCTTGTCTAAAAACTTTAGCTTCTTGATAAATTTTAGCATTCTCATAAAGCTTGGCATCCAAAAAAACCGCAGCATTATCATAAATCCAACAATTGCCATCATGAGAGAGGTTATCTTCATTTTCAATAAAGCCACCCAATTGACCAGCCTTTACATCATCAAAATCTCTTAATGCGCGAATGCGATGTAAAGTGATCCCATCAAAAGTAAAGTTTTCAGTGGTTAATTCATATTTTTTGGATGATGTTTGTTTATTAACAGTAGCTTTCATGGCTAGTGTCTCCTTGATGTTTAATAAAGTTTCTATTGAGACACCCTATAAGGGCATCGGGCGCTAGAAACACGGCATCAAGCCCGTCGTTACGCTTTTCCTATAAAGGTATTGTATGGCGTAACCACACCCGACAAAGCCATTATATGCTAATCAATGCATAAAAGACAGTCAGTTTTTATGATAAGGGAAAGATTGTTACGTAATCTAACCGCTTGATGTTTTAGTGTTTCTAGCACTTATGAATATCTTTTAACAAAATACGTATTTATTGTCAACTATATTTTATTCTTTTTTGTGTTTTTTTATAATTATTTTTTAAACCATTATGTATAAATATGCATCATATGCTTATTAATACTTTACGTTTTATTGCCTCTATTCGACTCTATGTTACGCAATTGCGTTATTTTTCTCTTTTAAACATCATAATAACTAAAAGCGCTCTTATGATGCTTATTTTTAACTTTATAACGCATCATTATTTTTATGAGATGCCTTATAGATATTTTTGTGAATTTTTTATAAGAGGTTTGTAATTTAAACAGCTTTAAGAGAGACCGCGTTCTTATAACCAGCGCTTTTGATTCAAATCTATTGTTTTGATTCATTCTCTATAGAGAGCGCATCATTCTCATAAAACAAAATGATAAATATGATCATGCGGTTTTGATTTGTTATGAAAACATTTCGAATTCTTATATCCTTATCAAAATATCTTTTT
>NZ_JBTTDJ010000051.1:0-2269 GCF_055796165.1 Bartonella sp. EBT8 | reverse complement strand
CTCTTTAAACATTTGCGTTTAATAATGTTGATATATCTAACTTCTCTCTTTATCTCAAAAGAGGTGCCCTCATTTTTGAGGAGTCCTTAATCACTCAATTCAAATTGCGTTTATTAATTTAAACCTATTATCAAAAAAGCTTTTGATACGTGTTTTGCGTTATCTCATTAAAAGCATATCGATTTCATAAGAGATAACATGGTGGCTATCTACCCTTTTCTAAATTTTTAGAAAAACCTATCAATCGATATTTTTCAAAAGCCATATCATTCTTTACATCTATCAATTATGTTATCGACAATTTAAACGATTGCGTTTTAACAATGCGATTTATTATGATAAAAACGTCTTGTAAAATTTATGACCTGTTATGAATGATAACTGCTTTGCATTTCATTTGAATGCTCCCATGCGTTATAACATTGGCATCATGATTTGCTTTTTATGCTCTGTTTATAGATGGCTATTGTTTGTAAAAAATGATCAATTGAATCGTGCATAAAAGTGTGGATTCTTAAGTGGATTCAAATAAAATAAACGCACTTAATATACTGATTTTATTATGTTTTTATACAATAAGTGGCGCCGGGTGCTAGAAACACGGCGTTAAGTCCGTTGTTACACCTTCCCTATAAAAAGGTATTGTATAGTGTAACCACACCCGGCATAATGAAAAATTATTGCGACTTCCCATAAAGCTCTTCTCTTAAGAAAGCCAATCCTTTTGACGTTATTTTAGTTGATGGTAGCAACTTTTCTGTACCATCCGGCTTTTGAATCATGATGGTCGTGCAATCCATAAGACCTTTTTGGATTTTATCTTGATAAGGTAATAATGGGCTACCTGGTCCCCTTCTATAAGCCCATCCATATCTTCTTAAGTAATCACTTAAATCCTTAGGTCTTACTTCTAATACTTTAGATGCTTCTATAATACCAAATAAGCCATCTGAACGTTGCAAGTGTTCAAGAGCCATTGCTTTTGGTTTAAGAGTATTTACTTCGCTTTTTAAAGCCTCTAATTGTGTGATATTTTCTAAAAGCAGCTTTTTAACAAAGAGAGGGTCTTCTAAAGCACTTGCAAGATTCGTTTCCGGTGTTGCTGCTTGCTTTGCACGCCGTTCACATTCGATAAAGTATAAACGGGCTTGTTTCCCTTTCTGATTATTCTCAAGCATAGAAAGTTCTTTGGCTACACTGAGAGTTAAATGATAATCTTTAGAGGGGCGACCACCTTGGAGGTTTTCCCCAAAATTGGTGAAAACTAAATAATCCTGATTTTCTAATAAATTATATTTGTTGATGCGATATTTAATCCAAGTAGAGAAATCTTTACCTACTTCTAAAAACGCATGCAATTCACGAGCATTAACAGTTTGAACTAATTCACCGTTAATTTCAGTTTGATTAATATCTATTAAATATTGAGACATAATTTCACCTTGTGATGTTAATCGTTTTTATTAACGCTCTCAAAGAATGCCGGGAGCTTCAAAACACAGCGGCAAGTCCGTTGTTATGCTTTCCCCTCGAAAGGGTATTGTATGACATAACCACACCCGGCAATCCCCTCATCCCATGCTAAAAGCACATTCTGAGAAAACACTTTACAATTTGCAGAAAAAAGATTAGTAATGAGAATCACGCTTTCCTGCTTTTAAAGTGTTTTGAAGCGTATGATTCGCTAATATCCTATTCGTGTTTTACTGTCAACACGTTTTTACGATTTTTTTTCATTTTGGTTTTTATTAATCATTTTCTCTAGATTTTGCTTATGAGAGTTACCTGTTTTGGGAATTTTCGCCAATTTTGGCGAAAAATACAAACGAGCCTCTCTACCTTTCTGATTATTCTCAAGCATAGAGAGCTCTTTTGCGACATTTAGTATGAGGTAATATTCTTTTAATACCACATTTTGACGTTCGCCAATTTTGGCGAGCGCAAATCTTGTCCTTCTATAAAGTTGTATTTGGTAATACGATCTTTAATCCAATTGGAAAAGTCTCGTGATAATCTTTACGATTATGACCACCTCTACCTTTGCTTCCCAAAATAGGGAAGCAAACAAAGTCTTGATTATATTTTTTGACTTGGAAGATTGTAACAATTTTGAGGTCTACCTTGTGTGTCTAAAATCAGCCAGCCCAAATTTGGGCTCGCTAAATTTACTCACCTCACTTTTGAGCCCAGTGCTTTCACTGCTTTTTTTAGCTCCTTATCGATATCATAAGCTTGTGAATAACCTACCTCACCATCATCTGTAATTTCG
>NZ_JBTTDJ010000050.1:0-2276 GCF_055796165.1 Bartonella sp. EBT8 | reverse complement strand
ATTCATTTTAAGATGCAATTTGATAAAAACGATATTGCGTTTATACACAAAATATGTAATTTAAAATCTACTCATTTTATGAATTTCCTTACTGTAGTTTTGAGAGAAAAGCCGTATCAATTCATTTTGGTGCGGTTTTTTTTGTTATAGACTCTTGCATATTTCACGTATTTTTTTTAGAATCCAATTATAGTTTACTATTTTATTTTTCATACTCCTTTTTTTTAAACTTAAAGCCGCGTTTTATATGACACGGCTTTTTTTTTGCAATAAAAGAGGCGCCCCCCGCGCCGTGATTTATGCTGCTTTGTTTATATGATGTATTTCAGTTACTGAATTAATTTTTGGTTCATAAGCTTTTAAAAGCGGCTCTAATTCAGATGTTGGCTCTGAGTAACCAAAATTAGTAAGGATAGCTAACATTTTTATCATGTTAGGATTTTCATTTTGTAATTTAAGGACGATTACCTTTTCGATTGCTGCCATTAGGTCTACAAGATCATTATGGTATTGTTCTTCAGTATCATCTTGATTAGCTTCTTTGCATACAGCCAACCATAGATTGCAGAGGAAGTCAGTTGTTAGATTGAATTCGTTGTTTTCCATTGGAAAAACCTTTCTTGTAATATTGTTTTTAATTGACATCCCATACGGGCGCCGGGTGCTAAAAACACGGTCACAAGTCCGTCGTTATGCTTTTCCCTCGCGAAGGGTCTTGTATGGCATAACCACACCCGGCATAAATTATTATATGCTAATTAAAGCACAAAAGATAGCCAGTATTCTTAAAAGCAGGGAAAGATCTTATCGTGATCAACCCGCTTGTGATTTTCGTGTTTTTAAGCACTTGAGATTCGTTTAACATAATGGTTTATTAGTGTCAATATGAATTTTTAAATATTTTACATATTGTTGTTTTTAAAGGGCAGCATTTCAAATGCCACCCTTTTTTACTTACTTGCATTTCAAATAAGGGCGCCGGGTGCTAGCAACACATTGATTTATAATGATAATTTACTGTTTTGCATATTGAATTAGACCCCCGAATATTGTAGGATTCTCTCATCTCAAATCATCTTATGTTCAATCAATTAAAGTCACTTATTTGCACGTCATAAGCGGGGTTATCGTGTGGGTAGAAAACCGTTTAGAAAGGAACAAAAATGCCTCTTATGAATCGTCTTAATGCAAGGGCTGTCGCAACATTGGGGGCTGGCAAATATAATGATGGTGCCGGCTTGTTACTTCATAAGCGTAAAGATGGTGGCGCTCAATGGCTTTTACGCTATACCATCCACGGGCGGCGTCGTGAAATGGGCTTGGGTGCGTTGCGAAATGTCTCTTTAAAACAAGCCCGTGAATTAGCAACTCAATGGCGTTCTGTTTTGCATGAGGGTCGTGACCCAATTAACGAACGTGACAAACAAAAACGTGAGGCAATGCGGAATCTTCATTACTTAAAAGATATCGCTTTAGATACGTTTGAAACTCGTAAAGCTGAATTAAAAGGAGATGGCAAGGCTGGAGATTGGTTTTTACCTTTACGTCTCTATATTCTCCCTAAGTTAGGTTGTATACCCATTTCAGAGATTACCCAAACCGATATACGCAATGTGCTCGCTCCCATCTGGCATACAAAAGCGGCAACAGCAGAGAAAGCACTAAATCGACTTAATATTTGTTTCAAACATGCTGCTGCATTGGATTTGGATGTTGATTTACAAGCAACAGAAAAAGCACGCGCGCTCTTAGGCAAACAACGCCATAAAGTCACAAATATACCGGCAATGGATTGGAGAGAGGTTCCGGATTTTTATAAAACACTTTGCCAAACAACAACCATGACACAACTAGCTTTACGTCTACTTATTCTTACAGGCGTTCGTACAAATCCCTTGCGTCATATCCATAAAGATCAGATTGATGGGAATATATGGACCATCCCTGCTGAAAATATGAAAGGAAGGCTTGATACTACAACAGAGTTTCGCGTGCCTTTATCATCTGAAGCATTGGAAATTTTGAAACAAGCGCGTCCTCTCTCTCGCAATGATTTCTTCTTTTCTGCAAAAGGTCGTGGTCCTCTTGGTGAAAATTGCATGTCACAATATATGCAACAGATTGGGCTTGAAGCTCGCCCGCATGGTTTTCGCTCTAGTTTACGCGATTGGCTCGCAGAAACAACCGATGCTCCTTTTGAAGTCGCTGAAACCATTCTAGGTCATACGGTTGGGGGTAAAGTAGAGCGTGCTTACCGTCGTACTGATTATTTAGAA
>NZ_JBTTDJ010000005.1:0-117176 GCF_055796165.1 Bartonella sp. EBT8 | reverse complement strand
CGAATGGGGAAAATGTCTATTTTTTAATCCAGCTCTGCCTTGTGCGGAGCTTTTTTTATGGAGAAACCTATGAGAAAAATATCATCAGAGGGACTAGCACTTATTAAACAATGGGAGGGCTTGCGTCTAAACGCCTATAAAGATGTCATTGGTGTATGGACCATTGGTTATGGACATACAAGCTCTGCTGGGAAACCCTTTGTTCATAAGGGCATGATAGTCACTGAAGAACAAGCAGAAGAACTTCTTTGCCAAGACTTAAGGCAATTTGAGAACGCTGTTGAACAAGCCGTTCACGTTTCCTTAACCGATGAACAATTCGCATCGCTCGTATCTTTTTGTTATAATGTAGGAGCAGCAGCCTTTTGCAACTCGACACTGTTAAAAAAGCTCAATCAAGGTGAATATGAATCAGTGCCATCTGAATTACAAAAATGGACCAAAGCGGGTGGCAAGCGCCTTCAAGGTCTCGTACACCGGCGCACAGCAGAAGCAGGCTTATGGGCAAAAGGGGCGTATGTTTCCTCCAATTATCAACCAGTAGAAACCACACAGCCAACGGGGGTTTTCAAAGCAGAAGCCCTTGCCCCAATCATTGGGTCTTTCTCAGGTCTTGGTGGTTTGTTAGCAGGCAATGGTCCCATCCAATGGGCACTAGCTGCCATTATGGTTTTAACCGCCTGTGCTGGTCTTTTCTTTGTAGCCAAACGCTTTCAGGAGCACAAATTATGATCTTATGGATGAAAAAGAAGCTGATGCTAACAGGTGCGGCTTTAGCCGCTTTTTTTATGATTTTAGCAAAAGCTTTTGTTCTTGGCAAAAAAACTGAACAGCAAAAGCAAACAGAGAAAACTTTAAAGAGTGCAACAACACGGCTTGAGGTAGAAAATGAAATTAATCAAAAAAGTGATGCTGATGTGCGTGCTGCTCTCTCTGACTGGTTGCGCGACAAATAAAGTTTCTTCTTTTTGTGTTGGTTGGTTGCCGATATATTTGGACCAACAAGATTTGCATGCCATCAGTTCAAACTTAGCAAGAGAGATCTTAAAGCATAACAAGCAAGGTGAATACCTGTGTGGGTGGAAACATGGCCAGAAAAAACACTGAAAAACACACGGAGCAACTTACAGAAGCAGAAAAAGAAATGCTTCAAGAAATGATCATCACCTATCAAAGTATGAAAATGATGTCTCGCTTAATGAAATGGATAGCATTTTTTATCTTTTTAATCATCCTTGATTTTGCTCGACTTATGGATGCAATAGACAATGTCCTCGCCCATTTAAAACAGTGGTTTTCAAAGAATTAGTTGTTTCATGGATTTAAAAATTCTAATAATATATGCTTGATATGACCAACTTCAGGATTTTCGTCTTTTAAGGACGATAAGGGAATTGGTTTTTATAAAACGACACAACTGCTTGTCTTGTGTAGATCGGGGGGAATCATGAGAACAAATTTAAGTGGCCGCGTAAAAAATACGTCTTTACCATCAACGCATGCTTTAATGCCTCTTTTTGAAGCAGTTATGAATTCTATTCATTCCATTGAAGATATAGGTAATGATTTTTCCTCAAGTCGCATTACAGTTTCAATCATAAGATCGGACCAAGCTTTACTATCACTTGAAAAAGATACAGAAAAACCAAAAGAAATTGTAGGTTTTAAAATAATAGATAATGGTACAGGCTTTAATGATCATAATTTACAATCATTTGAAACTTTAGATTCAGATAATAAAAAAGAAAAAGGCTGCCGTGGTGTAGGACGGCTTCTATGGCTTAAAGCTTTTGATGATATAAAAATCAAGAGTGTTTATGAAAAAGATAAAGAACTCAAAGGGCGTGAATTTTCATTCGATGCTAATAAAGGTATAAAAGCATTACGCAATTTTCAAGATGATTGTGCAAAGAAAGAGACTGTTGTTGAATTAAAAGGTCTGAAAAAAAACTATAAAAATCATATTCCTAAAACTCTAAAATCTATATCAAAGGCACTCTTGGAACATTTTCTCTGGTATTTTGCAAGAACTGGTAGTTGCCCTTCCATAACTATTGAAGATGGCTCTGAAAAAATATCGTTGAATAAACTATATGAGGAGTGCAAGCTTGGAGCGATTGTTAATGAAGAAATAAAAATAGAAGATCACAATTTTTCTATTATGCATATTAAATTTCGAAACTTATCTGTAACTAAACAAACTTTATCTTTTTGTGCAGCCAATAGAGTTATCAAAGAAGAAGCAATATCTAAGAAGATTCTTGGCATGCCTTCAAAACTACAAGATGATATGGGTGAATTTATATACTCTTGCTATGTAAGCTCTCCTTTTTTAGATGAAAGAGTACGTTCTGAAAGAATAAGCTTTGACATTGAAGAAAATACTGAAGGGTTATTTGAGGAAATAGAGATATCATTTAACATGATACGGAACGCTATAGTTGATAGAATTCAAAAATACTTAGCTAAAGAATTAGAGAACAACGTTCGAGACAGTAAAGAGAGAGTTGAGAAGTTCACACATAAAGTACCACGCTATCGCCCACTCCTAAAACATTTAACTGACAATGATTATATGATTTCTTCTACAAAAGACGATAAAGGCTTGGAACTGCATTTGCATGAATGTTTTGCTAAATTAGAAAACAAGATTTTAAAAGAAAGTCATAATGTTTTAGAAATTCAAAAAGGAGAAGATAAAGAGCAATATCTTGCAAGAATTGGTGAATATGTAAATACTGTGAGTGATCTTAAAAAGTCTGATTTAGCGGACTATTTGTGCCACAGAAAAGTTATTATAGAACTTTTTAAAGAATCTTTAAAGTCTCTTTCTACAGATGATAAAAAAAGATACGTTAAAGAAAATGTTATTCATCAACTCATAGTACCTATGAAGTGCGATTCTGATTCTGTCTCTATGAATAATTGCAACTTATGGCTGATCGATGAAAAACTAGCATTTCATGATTATTTAGCTTCTGATCTTTCATTAAGTAAAATCCCTTTTACAGGTTCTAAAGATAAGGACAGACCTGATATATGCGGTTTGGAAGTATATGATAAAGCTCCCGAAGTATATGATAAGGCTCTCTTAGTATCAGAAAAAAAAGGGGATTCAATATCTTCTACTTTGGCATCTCTTACCATAGTAGAAATCAAGCGTCCAATGAGAAATGATGCAAAAACTGGTAACAGAGATGATCCTATTGAACAAGTCGTTACTTATCTAGAAAAAATTCGCGAAGGTCAAGTACAGACCACAGAGGGGCGCCCAATAAATTTGGATGGAGAAGTTCCTGGTTACTGTTATGTCATCTGTGATCTAACTGAAAAAATAAAAAATGTTGTAAACGTTGGAATTTAACAAAGACAGGTGATCATATGGGATATTTTGGATATCACGACGAATACAAGTCTTATATAGAGGTTATTTCATATGATAAACTCATTGCTGATGCCGAGAAAAGACATCAACGATTCTTTGAAGCTCTAGGGTTGCCATTACAATAAGTGAAAGCAATTATATTTTAGGCTTAACTGTTTGGAATATTTGGTAAAGATGTTCCTGATATAAAAGATGCCCATTGCTCCAAAAGAACACGCCGTTGCTCTAAGAAGTCTGTTCGCATGTAAGCTTTGGTCACTGAATTACCAACTGAATGCGCAAGAACAGATTCTGCAATTTCAAATGGTGTTGATGTTGTCTCCGCTATCCAGTCACGAAGACTCGATCTAAAACCATGAGGTCTATAATCAAAGCCTTTGTCTTTCATGAATTTAGAAAGCGTTGCATCAGAAATTGGTTTGCCTTTAAGCCCTGCAAATAGAAAGCCCTTTTTTTCAAAAGGCAGAGTTTTTTCAATGACTTTCATAGCTTCATTACTCAGTGGCACACGAAAGTCTAAAACTTTTCCTACAATACCTTTCATATTTTCTTTGGGTATGGTCCATATATTTTTATCAATCTGCTCAAGACGCAAATAGCGCAATGGATATGATCGAGAACCTGTCAAAATCAGTAATTTTAGTGCTAAATTTGAAAGGATCTTATCCTCTAAGTTTTGATAAAAAGTTGGAAGTTCTTGCCAAGGCATAGCAGGAATATTCGTCGATGTCGCACGTGATTTTCCTAAAAGAGCTCGTGCTTTCATACAAGCCTGTAGGTCAACATCCAAGCCAAGAGCAGCAGCATATTTCAAGCAAATATTGATGCGATTCAGTGCTTTTCGTGCTGTATCTGCTTTTTCATGCCAAAGGGGAGCCAGAACATTGCGAATGATATTGGCTGTCAATTTTTCTATAGATAATTTGCCTATATGTGGAATAACATGCAACTCTAGTGGAGAAAACCAACGACCATTTTTCCCTTCATTTTTCAGCTCTGCTTTTTTGCTTTCAAAAGCCGCTTGCGCAACTTCTTGAAAGATATTGCTTTGCTGTTTTAAAATAGTCTGCTCTCTAAAAACAATAGGATCATTACCTTCTTTAAGAATATCACTATAATGCCTAGCAAGCTCGCGGGCTTCTTTTAAAGAAAGTTTTGTAACAGGACCAAGCCCCATTTCACGGCGCTTATTGTGGTGCGTATAGCGAAAAAACCAAGAGCGCGTATTGTCTTTTCGAACATTTAACCATAGCCCTGCCCCATCACAATATTTACCATGTGGAGACGTCTTTACGAATGATGCTGATAACCTATAAATCGCCCTCACTTAACACCCCCTCTCGTCCACCTTTTCAGGCATTGCCCGTCCACCTTTTTGGGTCCACCTTTTAGACCACCTTTAATTTCTGATTTGAGATTTTTTCTTTAATACTTAATTTTTTTATTGGAACATAAAAAATTATATACATCAATACACTCTTGCACGTCTTTATACTGTTTGATTCTTGCTAATAAAGCCCGCTCTGCCCTCTCTAGGAAACGAACCAATAAATCGTTTGAGTTCAACTTCTTGAAATTTGAAAGGGAAATTTAATTTCTCTGGAGTCGCTAATCTTGCTGTAGATGCGATGATAATAGCGATATTTTATGTCCATTCAGATATTGATTTGATTGCAACAGTTCGAGTTTGGATAGAAGTCTTATTTTGGGTAACTACTCTTATCACTTACCTGAACAATGAGTAGCGTATTGGTCATATATTAGAATCCTACATATAATTGCCCTATGGGTATCATCTTCAACGTCGGGACGTGAATAGATGAACTACCTTTGCTGGAACCACTCTTCAATATGAGAGCCTATGCGGTTTATAATACTCTTTCTTTTATAGGGAAGCATTATATCATGCAGTTTCCTGGTAGTTTTACACAATAAAGGAACACTTCTTACATTTGAGGAATTATGTGTTATCATGTCTCTTACACCATTCATCATTTCTTTTTCAAAGACATCAAAATCCACGGTCATAGTTTCTTTAATGCCCTTGATGAGCTCTTGATCTATTAATCTAATCGCATCTTTTGCCCAGTTAAAATCTTCTTTTTTCCAACCAAAATCTTTACGTAACAAATCTCCTATGTCTGTGTACAAAAGATTTTCATTAATTTTACAAATAAGAATAAAATATGGATAAAGCTCTACTATCTCATTCTTATTTATCTCTTCCTCATTAAGATATTCCTCTCCATCACCAAATCCCAATTCATAAGAACTTTGAGATTTCAAGTATTGTTTGGCTTTAACTAGCTTCCTTTCATACTCACCTGCTTTATACTCTCTTGCCCTATGTGCTCTGTATACTAAATCGCGTTTTTCTTTAGCTAAATCACCTAATTTCAAACTAAGTTTAAGTCTCTCGTCAATGAGATCTCTTTGTTCCTGTATAAGTCTATCATGTTCTGTATTAGAAACGCGGATTTGTGAAAGCGTCAAATCAGCAAATGTTTTTTCAATAAACTTTATTCTCTTTTCAACAACTCGCAATCTTTCTTTCATACGCTCGTACTTTTCATCAAGAGTTAAACCAGAAAGAGATAACTCTGTTAAACTAAACTCAGCATGCGCGTTTTTAAAACCACATATTAAAGTTAATAATAAAAAAGCTATAGTTAGCAATTTGTGTGATGAAAAAATCATATTATGCTACTTTTTCTTGTCCTCTTGAGAAGGTTTATAAAAAGCCATTCCGCTCTATGTTGGAATCCCTCATTATGGCTGTGCTAATTAAGTTATTTCTTCGATTCTATCAATATGTATTATATATGGAAATTTCAAAGAGTATTTTTATTATGAACTTAAAGTTTATTTTATAAAAGTTCAATAACCGAATATTCTATAAAATACTTTAACAAGTAAGTCATCACTTTGAATTATAAAAAGAAATTCTAAACAGAATGTTTCTCGACCATTTCTACAAGTTGTGTCATAGTATCCGCTGCTCCAACGAGCCTTTCATCCACTGTGGACCAATCACGAATAAGAGCGATACTTTGATCTGGTCGAATCTTTGCCATCGTTCCTTGTTTGGCAATCCATTGGACAAGGGCAACACTATTTGCAAAATAATTATTACGAAATTGTATAACCACCCCCTTTGGTCCAGTATCTAATTTTTCTACATGCGCTTTTCGACACAATGTTTTTATATAAAAAACTTTAAGGAGGTGCTGAACTTCAAGAGGTAAAGGACCAAAGCGATCTATTAACTCAGCTGCAAATTCATCAATTTGTTCTAAATCATCAAATTCTGTCAAACGACGATAAAGTCCCATACGGAGTGATAAATCAGGTACAAAACTTTCTGGTATTATAACAGTTGTACCAAGTGAAATTTGAGGAGACCATTGCTTGTCTTCATTATGCTCGCCATCTTTCAATTCAGTGACAGCTTCTTCAAGCATTTTTTGATAGAGCTCAAATCCAACTTCTTTAATATGCCCTGATTGCTCTTCACCTAAGAAATTACCCGATCCGCGAATATCCATATCATGACTTGCTAATTGAAAACCAGCCCCTAAGGTATCAAGAGATTGTAAGACTTTAAGGCGACGATCAGCCGCAGCTGTTAAAACTTTACCAGAAGGATACGTAAAGAGTGCGTAAGCACGCTGTTTTGAACGCCCTACCCTACCACGCAGTTGGTAGAGAGCAGCAAGACCAAACATCTCGGCACGATGAACGATTAATGTATTAGCTGTTGGAATATCAAGACCGGATTCAATAATGGTTGTTGACAGCAGGACATCATATTGTCCATCATAAAATGCATTCATAATATCATCAAGCTGTCCAGCAGGCATTTGACCATGAGCAACAACGAATTTGATTTCTGGAACATGCGTTTTGAGATACTCTTCTACAAAGCCAAGATCAGAAATACGAGGACACACATAAAAACTTTGTCCACCACGATAATATTCTCGAAGTAATGTTTCGCGTATAACAAGTGAATCAAACGGTGCAATAAAGGTACGAACAGCCATTCTATCAATAGGTGGCGTCGTTATCAAAGAAAGTTCCCGTACCCCTGATAATGCTAACCCTAAGGTTCGTGGTATGGGGGTTGCTGAAAGTGTGAGGACATGAATATCACTTTTAAGTTCTTTTAAACGCTCTTTATGTTTTACGCCAAAATGTTGCTCTTCATCAATGATAAGAAGTCCTAACCGCAAAAAATTAACTGCATCACTTAATAATGCATGCGTTCCAATGACAATGTCGATCGTACCATCTGAGATCCCTTTTTTGACTTGTGCAAGTTCTTTGGTTTTCACAAGTCTTGAGGCATGGCCAATTTTAACAGGTAATCCTTGAAAACGTGAAATAAAAGTTTTGTAATGTTGTCGTGAAAGCAAAGTTGTCGGCACAACAACAGCAACTTGATAACCATTTAATGCTGCAACAAAGGCACTTCGAATAGCAACTTCTGTTTTTCCAAAACCAACATCACCACATATCAAGCGATCCATTGGTTTTCCTGAAGCTAAATCTTCTAGAACAGCATCAATCGCATCCATCTGATCTTCTGTTTCTTCATAAGGAAAACATGCAACGAATTCATCAAATGGCCCAATTGGTGGAACTAAAGCAGGCGCCGAACGCAGAGCACGCTCTGCAGCTATATGAATCAACTGACCAGCCATTTCTAATAAATGTTTTTTCAGTCGTGTTTTTCGCGCTTGCCAACCAACCCCACCTAATTTATCTAACGTGACATCCGTTCCCTCCGATCCATAACGTGAAAGAAGTTCGATATTTTCAATAGGTAAAAAGAGCCGATCACCTCCAGCGTATTTAATTTCAAGACAATCCCGTAAAATTCCTGTTGTTTTAATGGTTTTAAGACCAATAAATTGTCCAATACCATGATCAATATGCACAACGATATCGCCAGAATTTAAAGCTGCAATTTCAGAAATAAAATTTGTATTATTTTTACGCCGTTTTGGTGATCTTATGAGTCGATCACCAAGGATATCTTGCTCTGTTATGAGAGCAAAATCTTCTCCTTCAAAGCCGTGCTCTATCATTATAACAGCTGCTGTTATATGATCACGGGGGGTTGCTCTGACAGTTTGTAATGATTTCACAACATCTATTTTTTGCAATCCATGCTCTTCAAGCACCTGTAATAAACGATTCAAAGATCCTTCACTCCAACATGCTAAAAGTACCTTTTTGCCAGCAGCGCGCAATGAAGCAATATGAGAAACGACACTTGAGAAAACATTTTTTTCTTGCGCATTACGCTCTTTTACAAAATCATATCCCTGTTTAATATTTGTATGAATAAGCGTTTTTCCTAAAGCTTGTGGAACATTAAAAGGTGTAAAATCAACACGCTGTCCACATTTTTGCGCACACTCTAAAACATTCTCTGGCGTTAAATAGAGAAGACTAGGATTTATAGGATGATAGGAAGTAGAGCTTTCTTTATCATTTTCACGCTCCTTACGTGCATCATAATAATCTTCAATAAGGCGATAACGCTCAATCAGGACTTCTTCTATGAGATGTTCAAAAATAATAGGAAAATTGCTACAATAGTCAAAAAAAGTGTCAAGATTCTCATAAAAAAATGGCAACCAATGTTCCATACCAGCAAAGCGTCGCCCTTGAGAAAGAGCTTCATAAAGCATATTGTTTTTTTGAGATACACCGAATGTGCGAATATAATTGCTTTTAAATCGGCTTAGGCATTCAGGTGTCAGAACAACTTCACTCATCGAATGTAACAAAAACTCAGTCTTTTGACGTGTTGTTCTTTGTGTTTCTGTATCAAATACGCGGATGGTTTCTAAGGTATCACCAAAAAAATCAAGCCGCAAAGGCTCAACATCAATGGGAGAAAAAATATCAAGAATTCCTCCTCTTACAGCAAATTCACCAACATCTCGAACAACTGTCACGCGCTCAAAACCATTGCATTCTAGAGATTGAATTAAATGCCTCATGTTAATGCGCTGTCCAACACGTACGTGAATCATTTGATTTTCAATCATTTCACGTGGAGGTAATTTTTGCATAATCGCATTTGCTGTTGTTAATATAATCGCAGTGCATGGACTGTGACGTAAATTTGCTATATGAGTCAAAGTGGATAATCGGCGTGCTGTAATAGCAATACTAGGTGATACACGATCATAAGGTAGACAATCCCACGCTGGGAATTGAAATACAGGTAAATTTGGTTCAATAAAATTCAAAACTTGCTGCAAATGAGCAATCTTTGTTCCATCACGGACAACATAGACAAGCGGTTTATCCTGTGCAATTGCTGAACGCAATTTAGTCAGTGCAAAGGCTTCAAATCCATCAGTAATTCCTTCAAAGATCACATGAGCAGAAATATGTTGGGGGATGATAATTTTTTTAAATATGGACATCGGGATCAATTTAAATTTATGCAAACATGATAGTTTATAATGTCGCGAAAAAGCGGGCCATCTATTTCAGAAGGAGGAGAAATTTCTCCTGTAACCCACATCAATAAATCTCGATCATCAAAACCCATAATATATTCAAGTTCAGAAACCATTTTATCACACATCTTAGCAATATGTGCATCCACATAGTGTCCAAAAATAAGATCCATTTCACGAATACCACGGTGCCATGCACGAAAAACCAACCGGCGACGACGTGCATCCAGTTGATTTTTATCAACGACAAAAACTGTCATAAAAGGCCTCCTTGAATGAAATAAAAAGTATATACATAGGTTCTGTTCAGTCTTTGGAATAAATTTTGCATCTTACCTTTAAGGAAGTTCAATAATCTTTTTTTCTTTAAGCGTAATTCGACGATGCATTTGTTTAGCCAAAGCGTAATTGTGTGTTGCAATAAGAGCAGAAAGACCAGATTGACGAACAAGAGCGGATAAAGCTTGAAAGACATAAGCTGAAGTTACAGGATCAAGATTCCCTGTAGGCTCATCAGCCAAAAGAACCGAAGGACCATTTGCTACTGCACGTGCAATAGCAACACGTTGCTGTTCCCCACCTGATAGTTCCGATGGGCGATGGCTGGCGCGATGAGAAATACGCAGATATTTTAACAATTTAAATGCACGATCTTCTGCTATGGATTTTTTAAATCCTGCTATCATTTGCGGTATCATAACGTTTTCTAAAGCTGTGAATTCTGGAAGCAGGTGATGAAATTGATAGACAAAACCGATATCATGTCGTCTAATAGCTGTTCGCTCACTATCAGAACGCTTCGCACAAGAAATTCCCCTTAACATCACATCACCAGCGGTTGGTTTTTCCAATAACCCAGCAATATGAAGAAGTGTTGATTTTCCAGCCCCAGATGGTGCAACAAGTGCAACGAGTTCCCCACGATTAAGGATAAAATTTGCTTTATCTAAAATAATAAGAGGCTTATTGCTCTCAAAGAAATGTTGCTCAATCTCTACAAGCTCTAAAATAGCTGTCATTATTCATACCTTAAAGCTTGTACAGGATCTAGCTTAGCAGCTCGCCATGCTGGGATGAGTGCAGCGAGAAATGACAAAAATAATGCCATAACAGCAACTAGGACTGTTTGTCGCCAATCAATTTGTGAAGGCAATTTTGTTAAAAAGTAAAGTTGAGGATTAAAAACATCGACATTAAATAACCAAGATACAAAATCTTGAATATGATTGATATTTGCGCTTGCTATAACACCAAAAATTAAGCCCAATATTGTTCCAATAAATCCAATCATCATACCAGTGACAATAAAGATACGCATAACCGCACTTTGTTGTGCACCCATCGTGCGTAAAATTGCAATATCATGGCTTTTATCTTTTACAAGCATAATCAAACCTGAAATAATATTCAAAGCAGCAACAAGAACAATAAGAGAAAGAATGAAAAACATAACATTCCGTTCAATTTGTAAAGCTGAAAAAAAAGCCTGATTGCGCTCACGCCAATCAATTAAATAGATTTGTTGATCAACTGCTTTCTTTATAATTGGTTTTATTCGATCAACAGCATCGGGATCATTTAGAAATAATTCTAAAGACTGAATCTTATCTCCTAAATTAAAAAACATTTGTGCTTCATGAAGAGGCATAAAAACAAATATTGAATCATATTCAGACATACCAACTTCAAAAATAGCGCTTACTTTATAAGCCTTAACACGTGGAGTAACCCCAAAAGGAGTTGCATCACCATCTGGAGTAATGACACGAAGATAATGCCCAACTGTAAGCCCTAATTTTGTAGCCAAACCAATTCCAATTGCAACACCTTCTTCTTTATCAAATTGAGCAAGTGAACCTAACTTAATATTTTGAGATACTGTTTTAAGCTTCTCTAAATCCTGTTTACGCATACCACGAACTAACGCACCAGAGCCTCCTTCCAGTTCACCCTGAACAAGTGCTTGCCCCTCAATAACAGGTAAAGAAAACTTTACACCATTTACAGATTCTAGAGAAGAAATGAGAGTTTTATAATCAGAAAAACCTGAATGAACTGCTTGAACAATAAGGTGTCCATTCATACCAAGAATACGATTGAGAAGCTCTGTGCGAAAGCCATTCATTACCGCCATAACAACAACCAGAGCAAACACCCCTAACATAATTCCAATAAGAGAAATGATTGAAATAACTGATGCAACGACATGTTTTTTATTGGGAATCATATAACGAAAGGCGATCATCCACTCATAAGACGAAAACCCTTTACTGCTCAACCTCTTCATACTATTGCCTATAAAACTACAGAAAACTTTTTGAGTACATCTTCAACCATTAGAGATTCTTTGACACCTGTTTTTCGATCTTTAATTTCAACTTTATTTTGCGCGATGCTTTTAGGTCCAACAATTATTTGTGTTGGTAAGCCAATTAAATCCATTGTTGCAAATTTAGTTCCGGGACGCTCATCTCTATCATCCAATAATGGGTCAAATCCAGCAAGTCTTAATCCCCGATAGAGAGTTTCACACGTATGTGTACATTTCTCATCCTCTGGTTTCATATTAATGATCCCAAAGTCAAATGGCGCCATAGAGCTTGGCCAAATAATACCATTTTCATCATGAGAAGCTTCAATAGCTGCTGCAACAAGACGCGAAGGTCCAATGCCATAAGATCCCATAGAGACAACATGCTCTTTTCCATCTTGTCCCATAACTTTTGCTCCCATTGGAGCAGAATATTTCGTGCCAAAGTAGAAAATATGCCCCACTTCAATACCACGCGCTGAAAGACGACTCTGATCAGAAATTTTAGCCCACTCTTCTTCATTATGCATTTCTTCTGTCGCTGCATAAAAAGACGTCCACTGTTTAACAATATCAGCTAAAATTATTGTATCATTAAAATCAATTGAACTGTCTGGAACAGTAAGCTCAAGAAATTGTTTATCACAGAAGATGGCACTCTCTCCTGTTTCAGCCAAAATAATAAATTCATGACTGAGTTCACCACCAATTGGACCTGTATCAGCACGCATAGGAATTGCCCTTAAGCCAAGACGAGCAAAAGTGCGTAAATAAGCAATAAACATACGATTATAAGATGTTTGAGAACCTTCATAATCAAGATCAAAAGAATAGGCATCTTTCATTAAAAACTCTCGTGAGCGCATCACACCAAAACGTGGACGGATTTCATCACGAAATTTCCATTGAATATGGTATAAATTAAGTGGAAGATCTTTATAAGAACGAATGTAAGAACGAAAAATATCTGTTACCAACTCTTCGTTTGTCGGACCATAAAGCAAATCACGTTTTTGACGATCTTTAATGCGAAGCATCTCCAAACCATAATCATCATAACGGCCACTTTCACGCCAAAGATCAGCAGATTGAATTGTAGGCATTAATATTTCTATAGCACCAGCACGTTCTTGCTCTTCACGAATAATCTTACAAACTTTATCAAGCACTCTTTTACCCAATGGGAGCCAAGAATAAATCCCTGATGTTTGTTGGCGAATCATCCCTGCACGCAACATCAATCGATGAGAAACAATCTCTGCTTCCTTAGGATTCTCTTTTAAAAGTGGAAGAAAATATTGAGAAAGACGCATTGAAATAATTAACTCCTAATCAGATCTATCATATTGAAACAATTTAAAGTAGATACTTCCTCTATAGCTACCTTCTGAAGGCTTGCAAACATAACGATCATATTTTTAAAAATTTATGTGCTCTAGTCCTTATCGAGCTTATTTTTTACGATAAAATAATCTTATAATTTAGTTTTCTCTTTTTTTCATTAAAAAGAAAATAACATAAAACTAAAATACTTCATTTTGACTGATGTAAAAAAACTGTACAAATAGGCTTTTTTTGCCAAGCTTCATTGACAGCTGCCCTTACTGCACGCCGCGTTGCTTCTCGAATAAGTTCATTATTTTTTCGTTTGATCCGTGGAATGTTGTAAAATGTATTTTCCACAACATTTAAGAGAATATCTTTCAAATTCTCCCCTTTTCCATTACTTTCAGGTAGTCCGAATGTGGTTAAACCAATATCGCTCAATAATTCATGCTTACTATTCATATGAAGGGAAACAGCAACGTAACCAGCGTAACTTAATTTGCGACGTTCACGGATTCCTAATTCATCCTCATCTCCAATAAGGCAACCATCCTTATAGATGCGACCAACAGGAACTTGATCAATGACTTCTACAGGCTCTGGTGCAAGACGTAATATACTGCCATTTCTAATATCTGTAACAATTTCAATACCTGCTTGACGCGCTAAAGTTGCCTGAGCAGTAAGATGTATTGCTTCTCCGTGTACAGGAACAAGTATCTTTGGTTTTGTCCAATCATACATCTGCATAAGTTCTAAACGACGAGGATGACCTGAAACATGAACAAGAGCCTCCTCATTTGTAATAACTTTTACGCCCATATCAATGAAACGATTTTGTATCTCAATAATAGCTTTTTCATTTCCTGGTATACTTCGTGACGAATAAATAACAGTATCACCAGTAGAAAGTGCAATATTTCTCATTCCATTGCGTGACAATTTTGCTAAGGCAGCACACGATTCTCCTTGACTACCTGTCACAATTAAAACAATCTTGTTTCGTGGGATATGACCATAATCATCTTCCGTAACAAATGGGGCTAAACCATTCATATAACCAAGTTCTTGCGCAACCATAATACTCCGCTTTAGCGAGCGTCCAACAACAAGAACTTGGCGTCCGACAGATTCAGCTGCCAGAGCAATTGAACGTATCCGCCCAACATTCGAAGAAAAAGTAACTATTGCAACTCGCCCCTCAGCTTTCGAAAGAATTTCAGAAAGACTTGTCTGAACTTGTTGTTCTGATGGTGTTATACCATCTCGACATGCATTCGTGGAATCACAAAGCAATGCTAAAACACCTTTATTGCCTAAAATGCGAAATCGCTTTTCATCTGTTATAGCTCCAAGAGAAGGTGTATGATCAATTTTCCAATCGCCAGTGTGGATAATAGTGCCCAAAGACGTTGTAATAGCTAAAGATACAGATTCTGGAATTGAATGATTAACGGCAATAGCTTCAATTGCAAAGGAACCAATCTGAAAGCAATCACCAGATTGAAAAATATTGAATGCAATTTTATGAGACCCAAAATCTGATTGCTTTTTACTCTCCAATAATCCTGCTGTGAAAGGAGTGCAGTAAAGCGGGACTTTAAGCTTTGGCCATAAATCGAGGACAGCACCATAATGATCTTCATGAGCATGGGTTAAAATAAGACCACGCACATTATGTTTTTCACTTTCTAGAAAACGAATATCAGGTAAAATAAGATCTGCTCCTGGTAATTCAGGACCAGCAAAGCTCACTCCCATATCAACAAGAAGCCATTCACGAAGATTTTCGGGACCAAACCCATAAGCAGCGAGATTCATCCCTATTTCACCTACCCCTCCTAAAGGCAAAAAAACAAATTCACTCTCGTTGGCTGCAACCATAAACATCTCCTAAATTATCAAGATAATCTGATAGTGAAAATAGATTATCAACTAATAACAACCTGCATTAAGAGAAGCTGCCAAACCAAAATGGACATCTCCAGCTGTTATAATGGCTTGTTGACCATTTTTTTGTTTTACAAGGCAATTAAAATCACTATCAAGACCATCAAAAATACCTTCGATGACTTTTTTATCATTGAATACTTTTATATGCTGCCCAAGATGAGCAGAATATAAAAGCCATTTTTTACGAATTATATCAGCTCCTTCTGGTTGTTTCCAAAGAAGATAATTTTTAGAAAAACACTCAGCCAAAACTGTAAATAACTGTTCTGGTTCAATATACAAACCAATATTATTTAAACTTGAAGTAGGATATGGCGCATCTTCATAATGATGTTTTACATTTATTCCAATACCGATAACCAATGCACACTGTTGTGATGGCATTTTAAAAATCTCAAGCAAAACTCCAGAGCTTTTCGCTCCTCCTAGCAAAATATCATTTGGCCATTTTAAACTAACGATATTGTTTGATTGCTTTTCATCCTTTATAAATTGTTTTACTGCTTCTACCACACTAACGCCTGCAACAAAACCAAGCTGAGCAGCAGTTTGATGAACAATATCATCCATTAACAAAAGGCTAGAATAAAGGTTCCCTTTCGGACTAAACCATGTCCTGCCTCTTCTCGCTCTTCCTTGTAATTGTTCTTGTGCGACAACCCAAAGATAACCTGGATGACCAGCTTGTGCTTTTTCTTTTGCAATAAGATTTGTTGAATCAATACGTTCGTATGCTTCAACAGTGTATCCTTGTTTTTTTACAAAATCCGATAAAATGTAAACCATATTCATTAAAACAATGCAGCTGCTGCTGTTTCTGCTAAATCAGCAAACCAAGCTCCCAAAAGCATATAAAACAAAATAAAAAGTGCAGAAAGACCGAGACAAAATTGAAGCTCATTGGACAACATAATAAAACGCGCCTTTGCTTCATCAAACCACATAATTTTAATAACGCGCAAATAGTAAAAAGCCCCCACAACAGACGCTATCATCCCAACAATAGCAAGGGGAGTAAGTCCAGCATGAACAGCAGCAGAAAATGTATACCATTTCCCAAAAAAACCAGCCATAGGCGGTATACTTGCTAAGGAAAAAAGCTGTATGGTCATCACAACAGCCATAAATGGATTAGTCTTTATCAACCCTGAAAGATCATAAATATTTTCAACATTTCCGCTACTGGATCGCATTCCAAGAATAAAAGCAAAAGAACCAAGTGTCATGCCCAAATAAATAGTCATATAGAGAATAACACTTTTTATCCCAAGTATATCTCCAGCAGCTAAACCAACAAGCGCATATCCCATATGACCGATTGATGAATAAGCCATTAAACGCTTAATATTGCTCTGTCCAATTGCAGCAAATGCGCCAAGTATCATCGATGCAATCGCCATAAACACCAAAATTTGTTGCCACGCAGGCATAGAGCCATCAGAACTCCCTAATGGCATAAAGGTTGTAACAATAACACGAATAATGAGTGCCATCGCAGCAACTTTAGGAGCCCCAGCAAAAAATGCTGTAATAGGTGTTGGTGCTCCTTCATAAACATCAGGTGTCCACATATGAAATGGAACGGCAGAAATCTTGAAAGCCAAACCAGCTAAAATAAAAACAATTCCAAAAATAACCCCTAATTGTAAATTTTTACCTTTTAAAGCAATAGCAATTTCATGAAAGCCAATTTGACCAGTAAAACCATAAAGCAAAGAAATACCATACAGAAGCAATCCTGAAGACAATGCTCCTAAAACAAAATATTTGATACCGGCTTCAGAAGATTTCACATTATCACGATTGATCGCAGCTAGGATATACAAAGCTAAGGATTGTAATTCTAACCCCATATACAGTGAGAGCATATTACCAGCTGAAATCATCAGCATCATACCAAGAGTTGCTAAAAGAACGAGTATCGGAAATTCAAATACATCAAACTTTTGAGAACTCGTAAAAGCAACAGACATAATAAGAGCAAAAAGTGCGCCAATGAGCGTCAAAATTTTCATATAACGACCAAAAGAGTCAATAATGAGTGCATTGGTCTGAAATAAACCACTTTTCGGAAAAACGATAATAATAACAATGGCAGCAACAAGAAGAGCAATGGAAAGCCCTGTCACCGTTAAAAAGGAACGCGTATTGGAGTAGACACCAATCAAAAGAAAGACTATCCCTCCCAATGCTATTAAAATCTCTGGAAGAATTAAGACTAATTGCGCTATTATTTCAGTTTGCATGAACATTCTTCCCTTATCTAATGCAGTTTATTGATGAGGGCTTCTACGGAAAACGCCGTTGCTTTAAGAATAGGCGTTGGATAGATACCAAAAAATATTGTAAGAACAACCATCGGATAAAGGATAAATTTTTCTCTTGTAGAAAGATCAATAAGGACTTTTAAATTCTCTTTATCCAACGAACCAAAAACCACACGCCGATAAAGGTAAAGTGCATAGGCAGCGGATAAAATAACACCAGTTGTCGCAAAAACAACAATCAATTTATTGACTTGAAAAACACCTATTAAAGTTAAAAATTCACCTAAAAATCCTGAGCTCCCAGGCAAACCGACATTTGCCATAGTAAAAATTAAGAAAACAACAGCATATTTGGGCATGTTGTTAACGAGACCACCAAAAGCTGAAATTTCACGTGTATGGAGACGATCGTAAATAACCCCGACACAAAGAAATAAAGCAGCTGAAACAATTCCATGCGAAAGCATCTGATAAATAGCACCTTGGATACCCTGTGCGTTGGCAGCAAAAATACCCATCGTTACATATCCCATATGCGCTATTGAGGAATAAGCAATAAGTTTTTTTATGTCATTTTGAACAAGTGCAACCAGTGATGTGTAAATAATAGCGATAAGCGATAACGTCAAAACCAAAGGAGCAAAAGTAGCCGAAGCAATAGGAAACATTGGTAAAGAAAAACGAAGAAAACCATACCCACCTAATTTGAGTAAAACACCAGCTAAAATAACCGAGCCAGCTGTAGGTGCTTCTACGTGAGCATCAGGCAACCATGTATGAACAGGCCACATTGGCATTTTAACTGCAAAAGAAGCAAAAAATGCAAGCCATAACCAAATTTGCATATGCGCAGGAAATTGGTAAGCTAATAAAGTTGGTATATCAAGTGTGCCAGCTTCCCAATACATAGCCATAAGAGCAACCAGCATCAACACTGAACCAAGTAAAGTGTAAAGAAAAAACTTTATACTTGCGTAAACACGACGTGCGCCTCCCCAAACCCCTATAATAATAAACATTGGAATAAGGCTGCCTTCAAAAAAAACATAAAACAATATTGCATCAAGAGCACAAAAAACTCCAATAATTGCAACTTCAAGAAGAAGAAAAGCAATCATATAGGCTTTTAAGCTATCTTTAATATTTTCCCAACTCGCTAAAATACAGAAAGGCAAAAGAAAAGCCGAGAGAACTACAAAGAGGACAGAGATACCATCAACTCCCATATGATAGCTAATCCCCCCTCCTAACCAATCGATTTTCTCCACCATTTGAAAATGAGCATCTGTATGATCAAAACCTGCCCAAACAATTAAGGAAATAATAAAAACAAACACAGTCGTAAAAAATGCTACATTGCGTATATTATGCCGTGCTACTTCGCTATCGTCTTTGATAAACAAAATTAGCAGCACACCAATAAGCGGCAAAAATGTAACCGTAGAAAGAATAGGCCAATCGGTCATCAGTTTACGCCCCCGATCATCATCCATGTGATCAGCAATGCAATGCCTATAAGCATCGCAAATGCATAGTGATAAAGATAGCCTGTCTGCATCCGAACAACTCTGTTTGTAATATCAACGACACGCGCTGCAATACCATTCGGACCTAGACCATCAATAATCTTACCGTCCCCCACTTTCCAAAAAAAGAAACTAATTCTGAAAGCAGAACGAACAAACAAAAAGTTATAGAGTTGATCAAAATACCATTTTTGATAAAGAAAATGATAAATTCCTGGCATAATCCCAGCCAATTTTTTAGGAAGAGAAGGAAAAGAAATATAAAAGAAACAGGCTAATATAAATCCAAAAATCATCGCTATAAAGGGCGACCATTTGACCCAATTAAATACGTTATGAGAATCATGAAGGATATGGTTGTGATCGTTTGTAAAAAGCGCTCCCTTCCAAAAAACATCATACAAATCACCAAAAAAGTAAGGTTGGAAAAAGGCACCCGCAAATATTGCTCCAATAGATAAAATAAACAGTGGAATTAACATAACCGGAGGGGATTCATGAACATGATGCATAACATCAACTGTTGCTCGTGGTTTACCGTGAAATGTCATAAATATAAGGCGCCATGAATAAAAACTGGTTAAGAAAGCAGCAAAAACAAGAAGAGAGAAAGCATATCCTGAAGCAATATTATGTGATGCAAAAGCAGATTCTATAATTGCATCCTTGGAAAAAAAACCTGCAGTCCCAAAGAGTGTTCCTGGAATTCCGACACCTGTCAATGCAACTGTTCCTATCATCATCATCCAATAAGTTGCCTTTATATGCTTGCGTAACCCGCCCATTTTTCGCATATCTTGTTCATCAGACACAGCATGAATTACAGAGCCCGCCCCAAGAAATAATAAAGCTTTAAAAAAAGCATGCGTAAAAAGATGAAAAACAGCTGCTCCATAAGCTCCAACACCTAATGCAACAAACATATAGCCAAGCTGTGAACACGTAGAATAGGCAATTACGCGCTTAATATCATTTTGTACCAGTCCTACAGTTGCAGCAAAAAATGCAGTCGTTGCTCCAACAATAATAATTACTGTCAAAGCAATGGAAGAAAGTTCAAAAATTGGCGACATACGCGCAACCATAAAAACGCCAGCCGTTACCATTGTTGCCGCATGAATAAGCGCTGACACAGGAGTTGGTCCCTCCATTGCATCAGGAAGCCATGTATGTAAAAGAAATTGGGCTGATTTTCCCATCGCACCAATAAACAATAAAAGACATGTGACAGTAATTGCCGTTTGCCCATTAATCTGCCAACCTAAAAATGTTAGATTTTGTACGAAGCTCTTATCTGCAGCTTTTGCAAAAATAGAGGCAAAATCAACTGTTTGGAATAAAACAAAAATGCTAAAGATTCCTAAGAGAAAACCAAAGTCTCCAACACGATTAACAATAAAAGCTTTCATCGCAGCTTTATTGGCTGAATCTCGCTGAAACCAAAAACCAATGAGTAAGTAAGAAGCAAGTCCCACACCTTCCCATCCAAAAAACATTTGAATCAAGTTATTAGATGTCACCAACATAAGCATCATAAATGTAAATAGAGAAAGATAAGAAAAAAAACGGGATCTTGAAGGATCATGATGCATATAACCAATTGAATAAATATGCACTAATGCTGAAACACTATTCACAACAACAAGCATGACAGCTGTTAATGTATCGATATGTAAAGCCCAATCAAAAGTTAAATCACCAACAGCAAGCCAATGTAATACCAATACATCAACGACTGGAACATGACCAAGTGCAACATTCAAAAAAGCCATCCACGATAATATGGCAACAATCACCATAAAGCTACATGTCACCAATTCACTCGCGCGATCTCCGATAGTTTTTCCACCTATAGAAGCAATTAAAAAGCCAAAAAGCGGAAGAAAGACGATCGTATAATACATTACTGGTTAGCCTTTCATTACATTAACATCTTCAACCGCAATAGAACCACGATTGCGGAAAAAGACGACAAGAATCGCTAAACCAATTGCGGCTTCAGCAGCCGCGACCGTTAAGATAAATAAAGCGAATATCTGACCAACAAGATCATGAAGAAATGCTGAAAATGCTATAAAATTAAGATTGACTGAAAGCAATATAAGCTCAATAGACATCAAAATGATAATCACATTCTTTCTATTGAGAAAAATTCCAGCAATACCAATTGTAAATAGCAATGCAGAAACAATAAGATAATGCGTAATGTCAATGTGCATATCTCCCCCCTTAAATGCCTTTACCTGATTCAACTTGTTTGATTTCAATTGCACTTTCCACGGTCCGAGAAACTTGCACCGCAATAGATTGTCGCTTTACACCTGACTTATGACGAAGTGTTAAAACAATTGCACCAATCATTGCAATCAATAAAATTATTCCAGCAATCTGAAAATAGAAAACATAATCCGTATAAAGAATATCGCCTAATGCTTGTGTATTTGATCGCTGCATTAAATCTGGCATGGGTTGCGTAATATGTGGTATAAGAACTGGAAAAAATCTACCACGAACAAAAACAAATATTAATTCTAAAGCAACAATGCTCCCAACAAGAGCTCCAATAGGAGCATAGCGAAGTGCACCATTTTTTAACTCTGCAAAATCAACATCAAGCATCATAACCACAAATAAAAATAAAACTGCTACAGCACCAACATAAACAACGAGCAGAATAAGCCCCAAAAATTCTGCTCCTGCAAGCAAAAATAAAGCCGCAGCATTAAAAAATGCTAATATTAAAAATAACACCGAATGCACAGGGTTGCGAGCTGTAATAACAACAACTGCACTTGCAAGCATAATAAAAGCAAACAGATAGAAAAATGCCGCCGCTAGATCCGTTAGCATAGGCTTCTCCTCAATTAATAAACAATTGGTATAAAATTTCATACCAGATTAAAATTCATCGGAAAGATTATCCGATACCTCATGCGAGGATACACTTAACGATAAGGTGCGTCCATCAATATATTGCGAGCAATTTCTCGCTCCCAACGATCTCCATTCATTAAAAGCTTTTCTTTATCATAATAAAGTTCTTCACGTGTTTCTGTTGCAAACTCAAAATTTGGTCCTTCTACAATAGCTTCAACGGGACAAGCCTCTTGACAAAATCCGCAATAAATACACTTAACCATATCTATATCATAACGGATAGTTCTACGTGTACCATCATTGCGTCGTGGTCCTGCTTCAATTGTAATGGCTTGTGCAGGACAAATCGCTTCACATAATTTACACGCTATACATCGCTCTTCACCATTTGGGTAGCGACGTAGTGCATGTTCGCCACGGAAACGTTGAGAAACAAATCCCTTCTCATAAGGATAATTAATCGTAGGCTTTGGCGAAAAAAATTGACGCATTGCTAAGAAAAAAGCACTTACAAATTCCAATAAAAGGAGTGACTTTGCTGCTTGAATAAAACCTGACATCGCGAAATCTCCTCTTAAACGAAAGCAGTATATTTTAAAAAAGCAGCGGTTATCACAACCATTGCCAATGAGAGTGGCAGAAATACTTTCCAACCAAGCCGCATGAGCTGATCATAGCGATAACGTGGAACAAACGCTTTAACCATAGCAAACCAAAAAAATACAAAGCAAACTTTTAAAACAAACCAAACAACACCAGGAACCCAATTAAGCCACCAAACATCCAACGGTGGCAACCAACCACCTAAAAATAAAATAGTTGTTAAGGCACACATTAATACAATAGCAACATACTCACCAAGAAAAAAAAGCATGTAAGGCGTTGAAGAATATTCAACCATATGCCCCGCAACAAGTTCAGATTCTGCTTCTACTAAGTCAAAGGGAGGACGATTTGTCTCTGCAAGTGCAGAAATAAAAAATATAATAAACATTGGGAAAAGGACGAGCCAATTCCAATCAAGAAAACTGTTAAAAGGAAGACCAAGAGTCGTACCAAGTCCGTGGCTTTGTTTAGAGACAATTGTTGTAAGATCTAGTGAACCACTTATTAAAATAACAGTAACGAGCACAAATCCAATAGAAACCTCATAAGATACCATCTGCGCTGCCGAACGAAGAGCCCCTAAGAAAGGATATTTTGAATTTGAAGCCCATCCTCCCATAATAACGCCATAAACTTCAAGAGATGAAATAGCTAAGATATAAAGCAACCCAACATTAATCTTTGCAACTTCCCAGCCTTCATTAACTGGTATAACAGCCCACGTTGATAAAGCAAGCGTAGCAGAAACAAAAGGTGCTAAAAGAAAAACACCTTTATTAGCACCAGAAGGAATAATAGGCTCTTTAACAACAAATTTAATTAAATCCGCAAAAGACTGCAACAATCCCCATGGACCAACAACATTCGGACCACGCCGCAATTGTACCGCTGCCCAAATCTTTCTATCTGCGTAAAGAAGATAAGCAACCAAGACCAAGAGAACAACCAAAAGGAGAAGTGTTTTTCCAATTATAATAAGTAATGGCAATAGCCAAGTCATAAAGAAATCATACATTATTATTCCTTTTCCTCTGCCCTTACTCTACAGTTTGTATAACATGATTCTTTGCAAGAGCTGAACATTCAGCCATAACTGCAGAAGCACGTGCTATCGGATTTGTCAAATAAAAGTCTTTAACCATAGAAGTAAATGCTTGCCGCTCCAAAGCAATCATTTGTGAACCAAGCTTTTTAAGATCATCTATATCAGAAGGCGCTATATCATCAATAGCACAAAGATGTGGATAGTCATTAAATAAGCTCTGTCTTAATTGAGAAAGCGAATCAAAAGGAAGTTTTCGTCCTAAAATATCCGATAAAGCACGTAAAATAGCCCAATCCTCTTTTGCTTCACCTGGAGCAAAACAAGCCCGATTTGTCATTTGAACACGCCCTTCTGTATTTACATAGAGCCCTGATTTTTCAGTATAAGCCGATGCTGGCAAAATAACATCCGCAGCATGTGCACCATTATCGCCATGGCTACCAATATAAATTGTAAAAGCTTTTGTATTGGCTAATTCTACTTCATCAGCACCAAGCAAAAATAAAACCTCACAAGTTTTAATAATATTTGCAACTCCAAGTTTAGAAGTAAAACCAATATCTAATCCGCCAACAGTTGACGCTGCAGTGTGAAGAACACCAAATCCATTCCATTCCTCACTAAGAGCTCCGATATTATCAGCTAATTTTGCAAGATTTTTTAAAACAGACAAGCCTTCTTGACCTGAAAAAGCACCCTCCCCGATAAGAATAAGTGGTTTCTTCGCTTCTTTTAAGATATCTAAAAAAGAATCTTTTCCACCAACAAGTGCACTCAACGCATCAGTACCAGAGCCAAGATAAGAATAAGGATAACGTAAATCGACTTTTTCTCCAATTAATCCGATGGGAAAATGTCCCATCCGTTGGCGCTTTAAAATACGTGCATTTAAAACAGCGGCCTCATGACGTGGATTAGATCCCACAATAAGCAGTGCATCAGCTTGTTCAATTCCGGCAATTGTTGGATTAAAAATGTAACTCGAACGCCCTAATTCAGGAGATAAAGCCATTCCTCTTTGACGACAATCAAAAACCTGAGAATCCAATGAAACAAGCAATTTTTTAAGCGCATACATTTCCTCAACAGACGCAAGATCTCCAGCAATCGCTCCAATTTTTTCTGGCAAAGTTTTAGAAATCACCATTTTAATTTCTGCAAAAGCTTCTGTCCAACTTACAGGATGAAACTTTCCATCTTTCCGCACATAGGGCTTATCAAGTCTCTGAGTCCGCAATCCATCCCAAATAAAGCGCGTCTTATCAGAAATCCATTCCTCATTTACATCTTCATTTGTACGCGGCATAATGCGCATAACTTCACGACCACGGCTATCAATGCGAATAGCGCTACCAAGGGCATCCATAACATCAATTGATTCCGTTTTAGCCAATTCCCATGGACGTGCGTGAAATGCATAAGGTTTTGAAGTTAAAGCCCCTACTGGACAGAGATCAATAACATTTCCCTGCAACTCAGATGTCATTGCTTTTTCAAGATATGTAGTAACTTCAGCATCTTCACCACGACCTATCAACCCAAGCTCGGAAATACCTGCAACTTCTGTCGTAAAACGAACACAACGTGTACAATGAATACACCTTGTCATAACAGTTTTTACGAGTGGCCCAATATACTTATCTTCTACTGCACGCTTGTTTTCTGTATATCGAGAGCAATCACGCCCATAGAGCATTGCTTGATCTTGAAGATCGCATTCTCCTCCTTGATCACAGACAGGACAATCCAAAGGATGATTGATAAGAAGAAACTCCATGACACCTTCACGTGCTTTTTTTACCATTTCTGTATTGGTAAAAATTTCTGGCGCTTCACCATTTGGCCCTAATCGTAAATCGCGAACCCCCATGGCACAAGAAGCCTGAGGTTTTGGAGGCCCTCCCTTAACCTCAACCAAACACATGCGACAATTTCCAGCAATTGATAAAGATTCATGAAAACAGAAGCGTGGCACTTCAGCACCCGCAGCTTCAGCTGCTTGAAGCAATGTGTAGTAATCAGGGACTTCAATTTCTTTACCATCAACTTTGATATTTATCATCACTCATCCAGACTGCGGATAATCCACTTAAAATTTTTATTCCGGTTTTCTTACAACAAAATCCTCTATCCAACTGCTTCTAAAGCAATATTTTTTCTTTGAACTACATTTCGCGTATAATCATCAATTCTACGCTCAATTTCTGGACGAAAATTACGTATCAACCCCTGTATAGGCCATGCTGCGGCATCTCCCAGCGCGCAAATGGTGTGCCCTTCAACCTGTTTAGATACCTCAAATAAAAGATCAATCTCACGTTTTTGTGCTCTTCCCTCAACCATACGCCCTAAAAGACGCATCATCCACCCCGTACCTTCACGACACGGTGTACACTGACCACAACTTTCATGCTTAAAAAAAGCTGCTATACGCCAAATTGCTTTAATAATATCGGTTGATTTATCCATCACAATCACACCACCAGTACCAAAAGAAGATCCGACATCTCGTATCCCATCAAAATCCATAATCGCATCAACCATATCCTCACCACGAACGACTGGGCAAGAAGCCCCTCCTGGAATAACGGCTAAAAGATTATTCCATCCGCCACGAATACCACCTGTATGTTTTTCAATTAATTCACGAAAAGAAACACCAAGAGCTTCTTCAAATGTGCAAGGCGCATTCACATGTCCTGAAACCATAAATAATTTCGTTCCAACATTATTGGCACGTCCAATCGATGAAAACCATGAAGCCCCTCGACGCAAAATCGTTGGAACAACAGCTATAGATTCCACATTATTTACTGTTGTTGGACAGCCATAAATCCCCATATTTGCAGGAAATGGCGGCTTAAGACGAGGCTGCCCTTTTTTCCCCTCAAGGCTTTCAAGAAGAGCTGTTTCTTCGCCACAAATATAAGCACCTGCACCATGATGAATAATAATATCACAAGCATGTCCATATTTTGTTTTTTTGCCAAGTAAGCCCGCATCATAACACTCATCAACGGCTGCTTGAAGGGCTTCACGCTCACGAATATATTCACCACGAATATAGATAAAAGCAACATTTGCTCCCATAGCAAAAGTAGCAATTGCACATCCTTCAATCAGAGTATGGGGATCATGTCGCAAAATATCGCGGTCTTTACATGTACCAGGTTCTGATTCATCAGCATTCACAACCAAATAATGGGGACGGCCATCATTTTGTTTTGGCATAAAAGACCACTTCATACCAGTAGGAAAACCAGCACCTCCACGCCCACGCAAACCTGACGCCTTCACCTCATCAATGATCCAATCACGACCTTTTTCGATAATCGCCTTTGTATCATCCCAATGCCCACGCGACATTGCAGCTTTTAATGATTTATCCTTCAAACCATAAATATTGGTGAAAATGCGGTCTTTATCAGCCAGCATATCCCATCCTTTTTTCTCTTTTCCATAGCATTATTAGCTTTTCCTCAAATGCAATTTTAAATATCTGCTTACGATTTCTTACTTTTAGTTAAATATTGCCACAATGGATAAAATAATGAAATATCTTCGCAAGAAAAATACTTACTACACCCCTATTCCCTCCTTATCTTTTTTCTTTGAAGACTTAAAAGAGTTCTTTTTTTCTTCATCAATAAGAGAAGTTAAACCATTAATCGGTTCCGATGATTTACGACTATTTTGTGGACCAACAGCTATTTCAGAACCTTTATCCGCTTTAAATGCATCAATAATTTCTTCAAGACGTTCAGCTGTAAGATCTTCATAAGTATCTTTAAAAATCATAACCATGGGAGCATTAACACAAGCGCCAAGACACTCAACTTCTTCCCATGATAATGTTCCATCTTGATTGGTAACAAAAGGTTCAGGATGAATTTTTTTCTGACAAACTTTAATCAATTCACCAGATCCACGTAACATACAAGGAGTCGTACCACAGACTTGAATATGTGCTTTTTTTCCAACTGGCTGAAGCTGAAATTGAGTATAGAAAGTCGCTACTTCCAGAACACGAATATAAGCCATAGAAAGAAGCTGGGCGATATGCTCAATCGCAGCGCGCGTCACCCACCCATCTTGCTCTTGAGCACGCATTAATAACGGAATGACAGCAGACTGCTCACGCCCTACAGGGTATTTTTCTATAGTTTTTTTTACCCATATTTGATTTTCTGTTGTAAATGAAAACTCTGCGGGTTGGTAGATATCATCTGCAAGACGACGGACAGACATTAGCGATCAACCTCCCCAAAAACAATATCAATCGAACCTAAAATAGCTGTAGCATCAGCCAACATATGACCTCTGGTTAAAAAATCCATAGCTTGAAGGTGAGCAAAGCCAGGCGCACGCAACTTAACACGATAAGGTTTATTGCTTCCATCGGAAACGAGATAAACCCCAAACTCACCCTTCGGAGCTTCTACAGCGACATATACCTCTCCAGGAGGCGTATGAAAACCTTCCGTATAAAGTTTAAAATGATGAATCAATGCTTCCATTGAACTTTTCATTTCGCACCGCTTTGGGGGCACAATTTTGTGATCTAAGCTTGAAACTGGTCCATTTTTTTCGGTACTCAGTAAACGATTTACGCATTGGCGCATAATTTTCGCTGATTGACGCATCTCTTCCATACGAATTAGATAACGATCATAACAATCACTGTTTTTTCCAACAGGAACATCAAATTCCATTTCGCTATAACATTCATAAGGCTGGCTCTTACGCAAATCCCATGGTACACCAGCTCCACGAATCATGACTCCAGAAAAACCACGTACCCAAGCTTCATCAATACTCACTACACCAATATCTACATTACGCTGTTTAAAAATCCGATTTGGCGTTACAAGCGCATCAAGTTTTCCAAGAGCAATAAGAAACGGGTCAATAAAATTACCAATATCCTCAATTAAAGATTCCGGTAAATCCTGATGCACACCCCCAGGGCGAAAATAATTTGCATGAAGACGTGCTCCACACGCACGTTCATAAAAAATCATCAATCTTTCACGTTGCTCAAATCCCCAAAGCGGTGGCGTCAAGGCACCAACATCCATTGCCTGTGTTGTTACATTAAGTAAATGGTTAAGAATGCGCCCAATTTCAGAAAACAAAACACGTATTAACTGCCCTCGTTTAGGAACCTCAACACCCAACAATTTCTCAACAGCAAGCACAAAAGCATGCTCCTGATTCATAGGAGCAACATAATCTAAACGATCTAAATAAGGACCAGCTTGAAGATAAGTCTTGGTCTCCATTAATTTTTCGGTACCGCGATGCAATAATCCAATATGGGGATCTACACGTTCTACAACTTCACCGTCTAATTCCAGAACCATGCGCAAAACCCCATGCGCTGCAGGATGCTGCGGTCCAAAATTGATGTTAAAATTCCGAACATTGACCTCAGCCACAATAAACCCCTTGTTAAAGAAAACTCCATATCAAACATTAATAAAAATCTTATCATACTAAAAAGATTTAATTACTTTAGAATCCTACTACGCTAATTCTAAACCTTATCAGATCCAATATCATTTTTCACCATCTGCTTTTTCATCACATGGCATAACATACTGCTCCCCTTCCCAAGGAGAAAGAAAATCAAAATTACGCATTTCTTGTCGCAAAACAACAGGCTCATAAATCACCCTTTTTGCTTCATTATCATAACGACATTCAACAAATCCTGTCACAGGAAAGTCTTTACGTAAAGGATGCCCTTCAAACCCATAATCAGTTAAAATCCGTCTTAAATCTGGATGACCTGAAAATAAAATCCCATACATATCATATGCTTCACGCTCATACCATTCTGCTCCAGGATAAATTGAGCAAGCGGAAGCAATAGGAGTATTCTCATCAGTACGTACTTTTACACGCAAACGTAGATTCTTACGAGGAGATAAGAGTTGGTAAGAGACATCAAAACGTTTATCACGAGATGGATAATCAACACCGCTAATATCTGTAAGATTAATAAACTGGCAACGAGAATCATCACGAACAAAAATTAAAACATCCGTAATTGCATTGAGATGTGATATGATCGTCAATTCGCCAAACACAAAAATAGTTTCCTCAATTTTATCTTCTAATTTATCTTTCAAATAGATAGAAAGTTCAACTAATGATTCATCTACCATTACATCCTCCTATCTCTCTATAGAACCAGTACGACGGATTTTTTTCTGCAACAACAATATACCATATAGTAATGCTTCTGCCGTAGGAGGACACCCTGGAACATAAATATCTACAGGCACAATACGATCACACCCACGTACAACTGAATAAGAATAATGATAATACCCACCACCGTTTGCACATGATCCCATAGAAATCACATAACGTGGCTCAGGCATTTGATCATACACTTTTCTTAAAGCAGGAGCCATCTTATTTGTTAGAGTACCCGCTACCACCATTACATCCGATTGGCGGGGGGAAGCGCGTGGAGCATATCCAAAACGCTCATTATCATAGTGAGGCATAGAACATTGCATCATTTCGATAGCACAGCAAGCCAAACCAAAACTCATCCACATTAAAGAGCCAGTACGCGCCCAAGTAATCAAAGCATCGGCAGAGGTAACTAAAAAACCCTTATCTGATAACTCAGCATTAATATCACGAAAAAAACTATCGTCAGAGCCTATTAATTTCCCCGTATTTGGATCAATAATCCCTTTGGGTTTTGGAGCAGCAATTGTTGAATTGTTAGATCTTAATCCCATTCAAGAGCTCCTTTTTTCCATTCATATATAAACCCGATGGTTAAAAGTGCTAAAAACATAATCATCGACCAAAAGCCAAACATACCTATCGAAGCAAATGAAACTGCCCAAGGAAAAAGAAAAGCAACTTCAAGATCAAAAATAATAAACAAAATTGATACTAAATAAAAACGAATATCAAACTTCATGCGTGCATCATCAAATGAATTAAACCCACATTCATAAGCTGATAATTTCTCAGGATCAGGAGAACGATAAGCTACGATATAAGGCATAATTAAAAGAACTCCAGCAATAACGGCTGAAACAATGATAAAAATCAAAATCGGTAAATAAGAGCCCAATAAATGAGTCATAATCCTCTTCCACTTTAATGAAATGACCTAAATCAATACAGTCATCCCACACTATTAAATCTAACAGATAAATTATACTAGTATTCTGTTAATTCCGCTCATACTGCTTCAAGGACACGTTGAACGATGCTTTTCTTAGCGGCATAGGTAACGCAGAGCAAAGAAAGACGCAAGCCCTATTCTTATAAAGCATGCAAAAAGAAGGAAAACAGCATTTCAAGAAACAGACTAAAGGTAACGCTCTAAAGACTAGATACCTTATTATAAGTGTTTATACTCAAAAAACGAAATATCATAAAAATTATGAAAATGGCGCGAGTGACGGGGCTCGAACCCGCGACCTCCGGCGTGACAGGCCAGCACTCTAACCAACTGAGCTACACCCGCGCACTTTCTTCAAACCAATATTATATTGGTATAAGCGGTCGTGTAAGGGGTTCATTCGTTTATGTCAAGCATGGATATGCATTTTTTAAAAAAAATTATTAAACATTATCTTTATTCTTGCGTTTACAAAAATTTTTCCTTAAAGAGTGCCTATTCAATTGCTGATCACTACATCGGGCGATTAGCTCAGCTGGTAGAGCGCCTCGTTTACACCGAGGATGTCGGGAGTTCGAGTCTCTCATCGCCCACCATATGCTTTTAAAATTCATGTAACTTATTGATTATCAGTATGTTTTTTTAATGTGAGGGACATACAAATAAAAGCAAGGGAATAGAATCTTCTAAATTCTCTATGATTTTACTAAAATCCACTTTTGAAAAGATTGAATTATTAATTTTTTTAAAGCGAAATAGCTAATTAAGAATGTTTTATATTTTTCTTACGAAAAGTAGTCAACAAAAAGAGAGTCTATATTAGAATTCGATTTGGTGTTTACCATTTGCCTTTCTGTTGAAGAAAACAAAGAATTTTATTTTGCAACATGTGAGCTCAAAATAATCCTTACAACACTTTTGTATCTGCATATAAATGTAAGCTTCTTATTCTATATTAACATATTTTTCAAATACTTAGCATACCTACAAGGGAAATGCTTTGATAATATATTTTCTTAATGTTTTTTATAAATAAGGATAATTATTCATCTGTAAATTTAATATACAAAATAAAAATATATTTTTAAAATAAATAAAGCATACAACATTATGATTTTCTTAAATCATATGAATATCTATAATATCTGAGCATTATCGCTATAGTATTCAGCTTTGATTCTCATAACACTGCATCAAAAGATGCACTCTGCTTATATTATGAGGGTATCGTTTTTTATGTTATTACATGAACTGAAATAGAAATTGTATGAATTTATCTTGCTTTCTCATAATAATTTTTTACGATCATATATGAGAGAGAGTGAACATCAGAATAGAAAAGGAGAAAAATTACTGATTTAAAGGTAACTCTCAAAAAACCGTAGTCTAGAGATTACTTTGTTTGGAATTCAAAAACTTTTATTAAAAATGTTTAGAAACTCATTTAAATGATTGACCTTTTGCAATAACTTTGTAAAAAAGCATACTCAAGTTTGGAGGGGTGGCCGAGCGGTTTAAGGCACCGGTCTTGAAAACCGGCGTGCAGGAGACTGTACCGTGGGTTCGAATCCCACCCCCTCCGCCATCTTAAATAGAATCAATAGGTTATAGATGTAGCTTGCCACTAGGTTTTGCAGCAATTCATTTTTTTTAAAGGTCTTTTTGGCGGTTCTCAGAGAAGCTTTAAGAGGTGTTTAGAGTCGCTTTCATGAGTCTTGTTTTTATTGGATCAGAATCGCAATTTGAGGCGATTCATCTTTTCCAACAATCCCATTATTTGACACCTAAAATCTCTAAAATATGCATGCAAATACCCGTAAATTTTGTATCATTTGTATCATATTTTGTAAAAATGACCTCATTTTCAAAGGATTTTCATTTTTTCAAAGGGCTCTCAAAGGGTCTTCAAAGACCTTTCAAAGGCCATTTATTGCTCCTTTTAGCCTCTTTTTTATAGATCACTAAAACGTGTAAAATCAGATTGGAAAGCAAGAGGGACAGTTCCTGTGGGACCATGGCGTTGTTTGGCAATAATCACTTCCGCTTGCCCCCTCACCTGATCCATTTTCTCTTGCCATTTGACAGCTTCAACGCTGCCTTCCTTTGGCTGTTCATTTTTCAAGTAATATTCTTCACGATAGACAAACAAAACAATATCCGCATCTTGTTCAATTGAACCGGATTCACGCAAATCAGAGAGTTGTGGACGTTTATCGATGCGATTTTCAACTTGGCGTGAAAGCTGTGAAAGAGCAATGATAGGAATATTCAGTTCTTTCGCCAATGCCTTAAGAGCCATGGTAATGGCTGTCATTTCTTGCACGCGATTGTCTGAGGAACGCTTTGTATGACCCGTCATAAGCTGGAGATAATCAATCATCAAAACATCTAAACCATGTTGCCGTTTGAGGCGCCTTGCACGTGCTGCTAATTGGGCAACAGAAAGACCTCCCGTTTGGTCGATATAAAGCGGGGACTTTTGCAAGGAACGCGTCATATGAATGATTTTAGTAAATTGCTGTTCAGAGAGGTTTCCACGGCGGATATCAGAAGAAGAAACCTCGGTTTGCTCAGAAATGATACGGGTTGCTAATTGTTCTGAAGACATTTCCAACGAAAAGAATCCAACAATGCCTCCCTCATTGTTTTGTTCCTGTGTCTGGTCATCAGTCTTGTAAGCATTGGCAATGTTAAAGGCAATGTTGGTCGCAAGCGAAGTTTTCCCCATACCTGGGCGACCAGCAAGGATAATGAGATCAGATTTTTGTAACCCTCCCATTTTCTCATCAAGGGTTTTTATATGGGTTGCTATTCCTGAAAGCCTTGAGGAACGCTTTTTAGCAGCACTTGCCATGGTCAGCGCCTTTGTGATGGCTCCTTTAAAATTTTCAAACCCACCGCCATATTTTCCCTCTTCTGCCAATTCAAACAACTGCTGTTCAATCCTTTCAATCTGTTGTGAGGGCTTCAACTCTACAGGAGCATCAAAAGCTGTATGAACAACTTGATGCCCAAGAGTAATTAAACAGCGTCGAAGGAAAAGATCATAAAGTACCCGCCCATAATCTTGCGCATTAATGATGGTGATCGCTTCCTTGGCTAAACGCACAACGTAATGAAAGACCGTGATCTCACCAATCTTTTCTTCTGCTGGGAAAAAGGATTTCATGGTAATGGGATTGGCAAGTTTTCCCTTGTGGATCATGTGTGAAGCGATCTCAAAGATCCTTTGATGCAAGTGTTCAAAAAAATGCTCTGCTTTAAGAAAGTCTGAAACACGATCAAGGGCGTCATTGTTCATGAGAATGGCGCCAAGCAAGGCTTGTTCTGCTTCAAGATTGTGTGGGATCTCTCGAACAGAAGAGAGCATGTTGTCCCTTTGATTGTCTAGCGCACTGCATTCTACGAGGTTGACTTTTCCCATGACTCTTTTCCCTTCTCCGGTGCCTCTAGGGTAATTTCTGTGGTGTAACCGCTTTGTTTCTCATAGCGGTGGGTCACCGTTGCGGCTTTCCATGGTCCATTGATTTGTTCCCGAAACCCTTGCAAAATGAGAGGTTGATCAGCCATGATTTCTGGACGCCCCTCTAGAACCAAAGAACCACTGCCCATGCCACGACACAGCCGGTCTGATTCTGATGCGGCAGCAGCCAAAGCTTCCTCTTTGCAAGTGTAACAACCACGCAAACGCCGTGTGGGACCTGTAAGGTTTGTGCAATGTGTGACAAACAGCTGTTTTCCTTGTGAGCGTTCAAAGTAAGTTGCTTCAATGATGCCATATTGGGTGCGTGGCTCGAGGGTAAATTCCCAACTGGAACAATCCTGCTTAGCAAGATTGATTGCTGGTAAATTGTTGCCACTTAAAAATAAAAACTTATTGTCCTTGATTAAAAAACGTGCCTGCATACGCTCCGCAAGGCGGGTTAAAAAATCAATTGTAGACTGATCGGTGCGCACCACATAAGGCAAAGTTTTGCGAGTGAATCCTTTATCAACTTTGGCTTGATAACCATGGCGTTTGGCTAAAGTTTCGACAATCTCGCCAATGGTTTTGTTGTCAAAATGCTCACTTGCCTGTTCTTTGAGTTCCCCACGCATCGAAGCGCTTTTGCCGCAAAGGCGTAAAACCTCTCCATCACTGCCCCCTATACTTACAACCGATTCAACAACAAAACGCCCCATAAAGGCACTGATGCTGTCCTGATAACCAAACATCACCTGCAGGGTGCTGTTCTTTTGTGGAACCTGTAAATCATTACCCCTATCATCAAACTCCGCTTCAAAGCGATCGGCTTCATTGCCGGCATGATCGGTAATGGTGGCGCTGATAAGCCGCTGGTAAAAAACCTCATGGACGGGTTTGTCTCCAACCTTAACCACGATAAAAGGATAGGTTCGGCTTAATCCCATAACCGCTTCACTCTGCTTTGAGACTGAACAAAGACAAATTCAGGGAGAATAACAGTTAACCCCCGTGGCAAAACAGCACCATATTGGGCAATCCCCGGATTGGCTCTCAAGGTGGCTTCTAAATAGCCCTTTAAGGATCCAGCCTGTCGACGATCTCCTAATACCGCCATGGCATGGTGAAAGCAAATCAGATCGAGGCTCATATCCTCTAACTCTATAACAACGTGCTTTGCTGGTAGCTTCATAGCTGTTGTCCCTCTTGGGTGTATCCTTGTGGTTTTCCCCCATCAAAAAAGGGTAGCAAGCTGATGGAATAGCGGATGCGCTGCGATTGACCAGAGCGGCTGATATAATCGTGGTCTTTCGTGATCGAGGTGAGCACCACGGGACCGTGGAGTATGGCACTATAGCTCATATCATTGACCCAACGAAGCATCTGCACTGGTTTGGCTGCTCGTATGGTTATGGTGAGTGCGTCGATGGCTATACGATCACCAAACTCTTCTGGAAACCACACCCCATGAATGGTTTTAGGATCATTGCCATAACCGGTAAATTGCAAACTGGGGGACCTTCCAAAACGCTCCATGGAAACCCATGAGGCGGAGAACTCTTCCTCAAAGGATTGGAAATTCAGCCAATCGACATAAAATTGATGCGGTCCCAACATCATCAAAGGATCTTTCATCTGCTCCCTCCCCTCATTGCTTCTCCTTGCCTCATTCTGTCCCACCATGCAGGGCATTGGCTTTTGCCCGTTGGAGGGCATGACTTACCGCACGGCTTGTGGCAAGAGGATCACGCGCCCCATTCACATGCACCGTGACATTTTGATGGTGATAAACAGATGCACTCTGTTTACTTTTGTCCCTTGCCCCAGTTGCCGCAGGGCTTGTTTGCTGGCGACCGGCAAATTGTACAATCGGCTGCAAAGCTGTCTTGCCACCAAGCCAACTGGGCAAATGAAACATGTTGGATAAATCAATTGAGCCAATCCATCCTTTGATGCGATGGGGCAAGGATTTAAAAAAGTCAGCCAATTGTGTGATGGAGGACATAAAGCCATCGACAATCCCATTGGCTAGATCTTCTCCGGCCTGTTCCATACCCGCCTTGGCTTCTTCTGAGAGCTTTTCGCGGGCAAAAACACTCCCCTAAATGAGGAATAAGAGAGAACTCCATCGAACAATCAAGAACTACACAATTCCTCTACTAAAAATAAATATTGATTTTCCTAGATAATCTATCATTCTACCGCAAATAATAGCGCAGCAACTGCACGATCCTCAGCTAACAAAACATTAAATGTACGCACCGCCGCACCTGTACTCATTGTATCTGTTGAGATACGCTTTTCCCATAAAAGCTCCCGTAACTCTTCAGGCAATCGTAATAATTCAACACCAGTACCTATTAGCAAAACTTCAATTTCGGACGATTCTTCTAAAATATGAGCTATATCATGTCGAGTGGGAACAGGCCCTACCATATCAATACCATAAATCCCTGATGGTACACAAATAATAGAACCTCTATGTGACATATCAGCAAAGCGAAATCCACCATTTCCATACGCATCAATAGGCACACGCCCTGGGAAATGCGCCTCACGGATCTGAATTGCATGAAACATGGGCAATATCCTTTATTTTTGAAATAACCACAATCTCATTCTTCTTTTTTTCCAAATCAGCAAAGGACTTATAATGAAGACTGATCTATTTTATCTGAACTCACATACTAATATCGATATAAAATATTTTATACAAAAGATCTGTCTTAACACTGCAATAAATACATGAAAAATTGGTAATAATCCGTGGTTAAATGTTGCGCTTATTTAAAAAAGATTCATCTTTAAAAAAATTATTTCAGCTAATTTACTCAAAAATAGGAAAATCCTATATTCCAAAAACAATGACACGCTTCAAAGGATAGAGCAATCTTCTGCAATGCTTCATAATGAAGTAGCTATTTTGTAAGTCTATGAAAAACAAATAAAACACTATGCTCATTTATCAACTATAAGACCACCCTTCCAATGAGATTGCCTTTTCTACAGAACCAACAGACTTTTATAAAAATGCATTCTAAACAAATGTAAAAGACTGCAATTATAGTTTAAGTATCATTTTCCTTTGATACAGATTCTTCCTCTTTAGGTACACTCACTCTTTCCTTCATAATAGACTTAGATTTCTTCAATGTTTTTGTATTAGAAGGTTTTGATTTTTTTTCTGCAATTGGTTTACCTTTAACGCGAACATCAGATAATGTTGAACGGATAACGCGAATACGCATATCATCACCAATTTCAACCTCTAATTCACCACTTTCATCGTAAACTTTTGTAACCTTTCCGATAATACCACCACCCGTTATAATTGTATCACCACGACGTATAGCATTAAGCATCTCCTGTCGCTTTTTCATTTGCACACGCTGTGGACGAATCATAAAAAAGTACATAATTGCAATAATCAAAATAAACGGAATAAAGCTAACAAGTGAGGGCCCATTGGAAACACCATCTGCAACTTGAGCATAAGCGTTATTAATAAACATTTTCATCTCCTATAGATTAAACTTCAGGTGTTTTCTCACTCTAGTAAAACAGATTTTCAACTAAAAAAGCTTCCCCAGAGGATTTACATACAAAGCGAAATAACCCCAATGTAATCACAACCTTATAGACAGGCCATAAATCCTTAAAAAATAGAAAGCAACGGACAAAACTTCTAAGGAACAGATTTTTATATATCATTAAATATATACATTCTTAATAATCAAAAAAATAAATGATGCAAAATGATTTTTTACTCATTTAATGAAATCAATTATTCATCATTCTTAAACCTATAAAATTTCTGGCACAAATATTACAAGACTGATTCATAGTAATCGTTTTTTTAGAAAACCCTATAAGCCGCAGATTTCCAAAACACAATTTTATCAATTCTCTAAATATTCAGTAGGATCAACAGGTACAGAATTTTTACGCACCTCAAAATAGACACGTGGAGTTTTAACATTCCCTGAAATACCAGACTTAGCAATTTCATCACCACGTTGTATCCTTTGTCCCTTGTTAACAATAAGCTTACTGTTGCATCCATAAATTGTGATAATATTGTGTTCATGTCGAATCATAACAACATTACCGAGCTCTTTTAACCCATCACTCGCATAGATAACGACGCCATTTTCCGCTGCTTTTACAGATGAACCTTCAGGTACAGCAATGTCGATCCCTCTATTCGTTGCTGTCCCTTTTTTTTGACCAAATTGGCTTAATAAACGCCCTCGCACTGGCCAACGCATCTTAGAAATTCCTGTGGATTGTGGAGTAATAACATTATCCGTATTTGTTATAGTATCTGAAAAAACAGTCTCATGTCTCAATTGCTTCATAGGCTTGGAAGAATTCTTCCCAATATTTGTTTCATTCTTCTTTGTAGAAGGTAAAGGCATTGCAGGAACTTTATCGATAGATAAAGCTTTCTCGTGTCTTATAGAAGACCTAACTTGAGACTGGAGTGAAGAACCTGCTTTTGATGCAGCCCAATCATCATTATAGGTATTCGAAGCTTTTGATACACGCTTATTTGGAATCTTAAGGACTTGACCAATATAAATGGAATTACTGCTTATACCATTTGCTAATTTTAATGCTTCAACACTAATCCCTACTTGCCGTGCAATGCTTAACAGTGTATCTCCACTCTGGACAATATAAGAATCTCGCCGAAAAATAGGAGAGTTATCGAGTTGTGAACGGGAAAGCGTTCCAAGATTTCGTGGTGGTGTCCCCATAATTTGACTATCAGAAGAAGACATCCCACCTTGTTGTTGAGAATTATACGCGATATTGTCATCTGTCCATGATTCATTGCTTGGCTCTACAGGAGGTAATTCCGTGCTTTGTATTACACCGCCATACGATAGCATTTGTGAGTCTGTCGGGATAGTGGTGGACATATTGGAATGTGTGGATACTGCATTGTGAGAAAAAATATTAGAAAAACGCTGCGTACCAGAACTACATCCCGCAAAAATCATCGTCATTGCTAAAAAAGCTATTCTCTGAAAATTATGCCAAAAAACATCATTCAAAACTTTTAAACACATAGTTTTGCTCACCCGTTAATACTCAATTAAATCTATTAAAGCTTTTTAATATTACCTAAGAGTTAAAATGAAATATTTTATTCATAAATATCTTTATAATAAGATCAAAATGAATTTATCTATAATAAAAAGGTAAAAGAATTTGCGTAATATCTTAAATTTCAAAAATTAAAGTATTTCTGCAATGCCTTTAATAAAGGGTTGATAGCGCACTTGAAACATTTCTAAACACTCAAATCGACTGCCAATTTTCGTATAGCGTGTTACTTTTTGCACCCCTTCATCAGGCCCTATAGCTTGAATAAGAATCCCATTTTCAGCTAACAGTTCTAAAAATTCCTTTGGTTCATCAGAACGTGACGGCCAAATAAGAATACGATCAAATGATTCTAAACCTGTAACAGTACGGCTTCCATCAATTTGCCTTACAACAATATTTTCAAGTCCCAAAGTTTGAAACTTTTGGCGCGCCAAATTAATAAGTGTTTTATAACGATCAACTGTTATCACACGATCACTTAGACACGCCATAAGAGCGGTACAAAAACCAGATCCTGTACCAATTTCTAAGACACGATGCTTTTTTTTCAATGATAACGCAGAAAGAATCAAAAGCTGCTCTTCCAAGCGTTCAATATACTCACCACACTCAATTGGAATAACTTTATTCTCATAAGCACTACTGAACCAAGGTGCAGCAACAAACTGCTGACGTGGAATCTTCTCAAATGCCGCAAAAAAGCGAACATCATCAATCCCTTTGCTACGCATTTTTAACACAAGACTCGCTAATTCTTCACGAAATCGTAAAATACCCTTTTGCCCCATAGTATCATTCGATCTCCAATGGGGTAGCACCCTTATCATACAGACAACTTATTTTTTTCAAAATGGCAACCCCCAGCGTTTGCATGTTATTTTCTTTCAGCAATAAACGCATAGTGGTTTCTCCTTTCGTAAAATTAAGCAGTAATATAACGCTCACCCTTCATATAGGGTTGTAAAACATCTGGCACAATAATTGATCCATCAGCTTGCTGATAATTTTCAAGAATAGCTATAAGACAACGCCCAATGGCCGTACCAGAACCATTAAGACTATGAACGAAGTGTAATGCTTTATCTCCTTCTTTACGATAACGAGCATTCATGCGTCGCCCTTGAAAATCTCCGCAAACTGAACAACTGGAAATTTCACGATAACACCCTTGACCAGGAAGCCAAACTTCAATGTCATATGTTTTACGTGCAGCAAATCCCATATCACCCGTAGAAAGAACCACCGTGCGAAAAGGCAAACCAAGACGTTTTAACACATCTTCTGCACACTCTGTCATACGTTCCAGTTCTCTTAAAGATTGCTCTTCGGTCGTTATAGATACCATTTCTACCTTCCAAAATTGGTGCTGACGCAACATACCACGTGTGTCACGACCTGCTGCTCCAGCTTCTGAACGAAAACAGGGAGTCAAAGAAGAAAAGCGCAATGGTAAATCTGATATCTCAAGAATTTCATTGTTTACCAAATTGGTTAACGGCACTTCTGCTGTAGAAATTAACCATCGACCGTCTGTCGTTCGAAAAAGATCATCAGCAAATTTGGGCAACTGAGCAGCTCCGTAAACAATCTCATCACGAACCAAAAGAGGTACAGAAACCTCTGTATAACCATGCTCATCAACATGCACATCAAGCATAAATTGACCAAGTGCACGTTCAAGCCGTGCTAATGCTCCTGAAAGTACAGTAAAGCGCGTCCCCGATAAACGACTTGCTCGCTCAAAGTCCATCTGTTTGAGATCTTGGCCAAGATCAAAATGCTCCTTTGGTAAAAAATCAAATGTTGGAGGTATACCAAAATGTCGGATAACAACATTATCACTTTCATCTGCACCTTTTGGAACATCATCCAATGGAAGGTTAGGAAGTGCTGAAAGAGCCTTCTCAAAACTCTCCGTCAACCGTTTTTCTTCCGCTGTGGCAGAAGAAAGAAAGGTTTTAATCTCTTCAACTTCAGCTCTAAGATGTTCAACCATTTTCTGATCATGTGCAGCTAAAGCCTGCCCTATTTCTTTTGAAGCAACATTACGTCGCTCTTGCGCAGATTGTACTTTAGCAACATGTAAGCGACGTTCAAGATCAAGTTTTATTAATCTTTCCGCTTGTGGCTCAAGACCTCGCCTTTCTAGCGCTTCATCTAATTTTTCTGGGTATTCACGAATCCACTTAATATCAAGCATAAAAATTCCTCATTTGCATCGTTTCGATTTGTTTTCTATCACACAAAATATAAACTTCTCTTAAGAGGATTTTTTTCTCTTTTCTATACAGTAAGCAATTAAAATTGAAATTTCATAAAGAGCTATCGTTGGTAAAGCTACTGCAAACATAGTAAAAAAATCCGATGGGGTTACTATCGCCGCTATGATAAAAGAGAGGAGAATAGCCCATTTTCGTTTAGAGACCAGACTCTGAGACGATAAAAGACCAACTTTTGTTAAAAGACTGACTATAAGAGGTAATTGAAAAATCAAACCAAAAATCAGGATAAAGGATGTCATAAAGTTCAAATAATCAGAAATACGGACTATAAACTCTATCCTTAAATGAACATCTGGAAGAATCTGCTGAGAAAGGCTAAACCAAAGCATTATTGGTGCCAAGAGAACATAAACAAATGCTCCCCCAATACAAAACAAAATCGGTCCACCAATGAGAAATGGCAAAAAAGCCATACGCTCATTTTTATAAAGTCCTGGTGCAATAAAGCTATAAAACTGAAATGCTGTATAGGGAAAAGATAAGATAACTGCCCCAAAAGCAGCAAGTTTCATCTTCGTTAAAAAAGTTTCCCATACTTGTGTTGATTGCAAACGAATACTCTCAGGATTACCACCCGATATTTTCATCGCCCATTGATAAGGCCATATTAAAAAATTTAAAATATAATCTTTGATAAGAAAACACATAATAAAAGCCATCAAAAATGCGACTAGAGCAGCAATAATTCGCTGACGCAGTTCAATCAAATGTTCTAAAAGTGGTGCCATATTAGCATCAATTTCATCTTTTTTTACATTCATGACACACCTTCTTCATTTTTAGAAGTTATAGAAACACTTTCAGGGCTATGAAAATTAACAGACTCTGTTAAATCTTCATTGGCTTTGCTCTGTGCACGTCCCAAAACTGCTTTGTCTTTTTTTGATTTATGGTGTGTTGTCTTTATACCAAAATTATCGCTGGGGCTCCCTACTGCATCATGAATAGAATCAAAAGTCTCTGTTAACTCCTTGCTCAGATTAAAATTATTGATATCAGAGAATGTCTTTTGCAAATCATTAAGCTCGACCTGTTTTATTGCATCATCAAATTGGTGACGAAATTCATTCACTGTTGAACGTACATAAATTATTACCCTTGCTATGGTCTTTAGCATTTTAGGTAAATCTTTTGGTCCAACAACAACAATAAGAACAAGTAAGATCACGAGAAACTCTGGCCCATCAATCCCAAACATCGCTTACTCTCAACTGCCTCATTAAAAAAATGTACACTTATTATTGTATCTTGGTTACTTGACATGCCGTTTTTTAGCAACAGGCGCCTTGTCTCTTTTAGTGGAAGAAGAAGCCTTTCTGCGTGCAACTACAGGTTTTACTGATAATGGCTCAGTTTTTTGAGATTCAACATCCATTATTTTGGAATACTTAGCTACTGTAAGCTTATCCTCAATGCTATCCTCCTCTTCTTTCATATTCTTTTTAAAAGCTTTAATCCCTTTAGCAATATCGCCCATTAATTCAGAAACCTTCCCGCGCCGGAATAGCACAAGAATAATCAGTAAAATTACAATTAAATGCGTTGGTGAAAAAATATTACCCATCACTCTCTCTCACTGCTTTTAAATTTGAATTCGTTTGTTCATGCTTACTCTAAAGAAATGCAATCAAATATAATTATATCTTACTTGCATATTTTTTTTCAGGTTAAAGGCAATCATATGCTTTTTATTGTAAACTAACTTTTCAGCCTTTTTTTTTATTTAAAAGATCTAAAAACTCTTCTCTTAAAGAATTTTCGTCTGCTCTATCGGGTTTCAATACTTTACAGAAAACATTAGATGCGCATTCCAATGTTTTACCTTTTAAAAATGGCATCATCTGCGCAATCGCAAACACCTCTTTCAAATTACAGTTACAATTAAAGAATGGTATTACAACCCACTGAAAAAATTTACTGAAGGTATAGTCCTCTGAAAGAACTTTCAGTTACGTCATGGGATATTAAAAGCCCACGAAAACACATCTTCTTACGAATAATATTCTCAATAACTCTTTTAGAAAACGTTGCTAGCATCTTATCATAAATCGCTTTATAGACGATATACGCAATTATGGCAGCTGGTAAATTAGCCAAAATTTTAAAAGATATAAAATCGTATTTTTCAAAAATATCAAGCGGTGTATCCAAACTTGTTAACTTAAAATTTATATCAGTGAGTGCTTGTCCGAGAATATATTTCATCACTGGCAAAACGCCCCTATACAAAAACCTTTAAACCGTTTCAGCTCCTAAAACTGTATCTGTTTCTTTGTCCTGAGCATAAGCACACATTCCCATAATATCACAATCATAAAGTCGAAATATAATTCATGCAGCACAAACTCCCTTATTTTTACCTCTTTATATAAACTTTTCCTAATGTTGTAGCCGCTGAGCAATAAGGCACTAAAGATAGAAGGAAATATTGTACCCTGTCCCCTTCTTGATCAATAAAAATACCACAACATCCACTTACCTCACGTAAAGATATGGTAAGCACCTTGATATCATATGCCAATCCTATATTGCCTGCAAACAAAATAAAAGCTCAAGGCTTATGCTTAATGATAAAAGGCTTTTTCTTTATCTCTTAGAATGAAAAATAGAAATACCAAAGCTCATAGTCTTTATTTCTAATACTATCATAATACCTCTAGGCTGAACTGTACTTAATCCTTCTTAATTTTATTAAAGCAGCTCATATACTTCATATCAATTTTTTTAAATTATATTTTAATACGTACATAACAACCTAACCATTCCATGCATAAATTTAAAACTTGTACTTTAACTGATAAAATCATTTCTCAAACGCTCATGTTAGAAGTCTTCCTACACCTCAGCAGATGTGTTTTACTGCCTTTACTCATATTTTCACAGTAGCTTTATTAAAGAAGAATTCTATCAGTTTAAGAGTATTTTCATCAGATATGTAAAATGTATAAAACTTTAGATCATTGATAAATTTATTGATCAATGTGAAAAGTGATCTTAAAATTTTTAATGCCTCCACTGATGATCCAGTTCATTTATACACTCTCTGGTTCCCTTTTAAGAGAATGACAATACAAAAATTATCTCGTAAATATAAAAAATGACTCAATTGAAATTTTTTCTCTTTGATCATATTTTAGTAAAAGATCTTAATTTTAGACATCAATATAGCTCATAAAAATTGCATTACTCTAAAAGTATAATAAAAAACTACTCATTCATAACATTGATTTTCTTTATTTAGATCAAAATATTTTTTGAACTCTACAACAGGCTTTTTGTTGATATAAAAATCATTTTCTATGTTAATAAAGACGATCATCTATATGGTAGAATTTACTCATGAATTATCGACATGTTTATCATGCTGGCAATTTCGCTGATGTTTTTAAACACATTATTGTCACCCGCATTGTAGAATATCTCAAACGTAAAGAAAAAGCTTTTCGTGTTATCGATACACATGCTGGAATCGGTATTTATGATCTCTCCTCTTTGGAAGCACAAAAAACAGGAGAAGGGCGCGAAGGTGTTCAACGTTTTTTTTCAGCTCCTATCCCAGAGGATTTAAAAGAACTTCTTTGTCCGTGGTATGATATTATTAATGCACTCAATGAAGGAAAAAAAGAAAGAGTATTCTATCCTGGTTCTCCTGTTCTTATTCGCCAATTATTGCGTAAACAAGATCGACTGACCGCAATTGAATTACATGATGAAGATTATCACATTTTAGCGAAAAAATTTGCTGGTGATTATCAAACAAAAGTCCTACATTTGGATGGTTGGCTTTCTTTAAATGCGCATTTGCCACCAAAGGAAAAACGTGGATTTATCCTTGTTGATCCTCCCTTTGAGAAACCTGGTGAGTTTTCTCGCCTTATTGAGGGACTAATGAAAGCATATCGTCGTTTTCCTGGAGGAATCTACGCTTTATGGTATCCTGTTAAATATGACAAAGAAATTGAAAATTTCCTTCATGGACTGTATAAAACAGGAATTCCTAAAATTCTACAACTTGAAATGCGTATTCGAAAAAGTTCAAGACCACCTACGATGCATGGAAGTGGTATGATTCTTATTAACCCTCCCTATCTTCTTGAAGAAGAAATGAAAAAATTAAGCCCCTTTCTTCTCGATCGTTTTGGACAAGATAACAATGCACAAATAACGCATAAATGGATACGAAAAGAGCATTCATTATGTTAGATTTTTTTATGTCGCACTGAAATCAAAATCTTCTTCACAAAAATCAAAAATACAAAACGGCTCAGAAATATTGCAAGACTAAAATATCAATTTCCTTGATCTTTTGAAATATACTCCTAATGTACATCATAGTCAGCAGCACAAATTTGTCTTTTTAAACAAAATCTATTTTAATATAGCCTTTCATCATCATAGATTTACTCTTTTTATCCACGAGATACAACGTTAGAAAACTCGGAAAACTTTTTTAGAGACCACCCTTATGTTTTTTATGAAAAGTAAAACAAATTCAAAATTGAATGATCTCACATCATAATGTGTTGTTCATAAGAAAAATGACTATCATTATATCCATAATAGATAAGAACATTTCATATGAAAAACAAACAATACTTTCGGATGAACTGAATGATCCTGAAAAAAAACACAACTTGTTCTAACAATGAAAGAGAAAGACTTCCTTTTCTCTCCCCCATATCATGGGACAATGTCAATAAAGGAAATGATAAACATCAATTTAAAGGTACCAAACTCATACAAGAATTCGTTAAACACCTCCCGCATAAGCCAGGCGTTTATCGAATGATTGATGAACAAGGTGATGTTCTCTATGTTGGCAAAGCACGTAATCTAAAAAAACGTGTTTCAAACTATACGCGTGAACAAGGGCACAATAACCGTATTGCCCGCATGATTCATGCGACATATCATATGGAATTTGTTATAACTCATACAGAAACAGAGGCGCTCCTTTTAGAAGCTAATCTCATAAAAAGATTACATCCACGTTTTAATGTGCTCTTGCGTGACGATAAAAGTTTTCCTTATATCATTATCACTGATGATCATCGCGCACCTGCCCTTTACAAACATCGTGGTGCTCGAACAAGGAAAGCCCACTATTTTGGTCCTTTTGCCTCTTCAGGTGCTGTAACACAAACAATCAATGTTTTACAACGTGCCTTTTTATTACGAACCTGTACCGATGCAGTTTTTGAAAACCGTACACGCCCCTGTTTACTTTATCAAATTAAGCGATGTTCTGCACCCTGTACAGATGAAATTAGTGAGAGTGATTATAGAGAATTGGTGAAAGGAGCAAAAGCTTTTCTTTCAGGAAAAAGCCAATCCGTTAAAAACAATATGGCTCAAGCAATGCATCAAGCTGCAGAAAATCTTGATTTTGAACGAGCAGCAGCCTATCGTGACCGCTTATCAGCTCTCTCGCACATACAAAGTCATCAAGGGATTAACCCGCAAACGATACAAGAAGCAGATGTCTTTGCCATTGCGCAAAAAGAAGGAGAAACCTGCATTCAAGTATTCTTTTTCCGCATGGGACAAAATTGGGGAAACAGAGCTTATTTCCCTAAAGCAGATCCCTCTTTTTCTCGAACTGAAATTTTAGCAAGTTTTCTTGCCCAATTCTATGATGATAAACCTCTTCCAAAACTTATCCTTTTATCTGAAACAATCGAAGAAAAGGCACTCCTTACAGAGGCATTCAGTTTAAAAGCAAATCGAAAAATACTTCTTTCTTTACCTAAACAAGGTGAACGCAAAACCCTTGTTAATCACGCCTATATCAATGCGCATGAAGCCCTAGGACGCAAGCTTGCTGAAACAACGACACAGAGAAAATTACTTCAGGGTCTTGTTGAAATATTCCAACTCCCTCATCCCCCGTCTCGTATAGAAGTCTACGACAATTCCCATATTATGGGGACGAACGCAGTAGGTGTGATGATTGTCGCAGGCCAAATGGGTTTTATTAAAAATCAATATCGCAAATTCAATATTCGCTCGACCGATATTACACCCGGTGACGATTTTGGAATGATGAAAGAAGTCATGAGACGGAGATTTTTACGTCTTATCAAGGAACATGATCTACCTAATAAACGTAAACATATAAAAAGGCAAAATAGTGATTCTTTTCCTATGTGGCCCGATGTCATATTAATTGATGGTGGTGAAGGACAAATAAATAGTGTGCATACAATACTTTCTGAATTAAAATTAGATGATTTTATCACGGTGGTTGGTATAGCTAAAGGTCCTGATCGTAACGCAGGACATGAACGGTTTTTTATAAAAGGCAAAGCACCATTTACACTTTCTCCACGGGATCCTATCCTTTATTTCTTGCAACGCCTCCGTGATGAGGCTCATCGTTTTGCAATTGGAACACACAAAGCAAAACGGAAAAAAGCAACATTCAAAAATCCGCTTGATGAAATCACCAATATTGGCCCAACAAGAAAGCGCGCTTTACTTCATCATTTCGGAAGCGCTAAAGCTATTGCCGATGCTTCACTTGAAGATTTGACAAAAGTTACAGGAATTTCCATTACCATTGCACAAAAAATTCATAACTATTTTAATGAAAAATAAACTTGTTTCGTAATCCTTGCCTTGTTACGTTTATAAAATAAACTATATCTTATAAAGAATTGAAAATAGCTCTATGAAAAATCATACTTTTTCTTTTCCAAATATTCTCACTTATGCACGAATTATCGCAGTGCCAATGGTTGTTGCATGCTTTTTTATAGAGGGACGACTGCAATCAAGTGATATCGCACGTTGGACAGCTGCTTCCATTTTTATTATTGCATCAATTACTGACTTTCTTGATGGCTACCTTGCTCGTATTTGGGAACAAACCTCCAATATTGGTCGCATGTTAGATCCAATTGCAGATAAGCTCCTCGTCTCTGCCTGTTTGCTTTTGCTTGCCGCAGATAGTACAATTGCTGGATGGACCCTATGGGCTGCTATCATCATTCTTTGCCGAGAAATTCTTGTATCAGGATTACGTGAATATCTGGCTGAATTAAAAGTCAGTGTTCCTGTCTCTCGTCTTGCAAAGTGGAAAACTTTTGTACAAATGATAGCTATCGTTTTTCTGTTGGCGGGACCAGCTGGTAATAAAATTATCCCGCACATAACAAACTTTGGCATCATGATGCTATGGATTTCTGCTCTCCTCACATTGTGGACAGGATGGGACTATTTTCGCGCAGGTTTAAAACACGTCATCACATGAAGATGAGCTTCATACAGTTTTTCTCAGAAATTTATAACTCCATAAGAAAAAACCTGAAACACGATGTTTCGAGGTTTTTTCTTTTCACTCATCTTTTTATTAACCAACAATTTCTATTTCAGAAAACCAAAAAGCAATTTCTGTTTTTGCTGTTTCAGCACCATCTGAACCATGAACAGAGTTTTCGCCAATCGACAAAGCGTGTATTTTACGAATTGTTCCCTCCTGTGCATCCATGGGATTTGTTGCCCCCATCACTTCGCGGTTTTTAGCTATTGCATTTTCACCTTCCAAAACCTGTACAACCGTTGGACCAGAAGACATAAATTCAACCAATTCACCAAAAAATGGACGTTCTTTATGAACTGCATAAAATTTTTCAGCTTCACGCTGACTCATCCAAACCCGCTTAGAAGCAATGACACGCAGGCCCGCATCTTCAAGCATTTTAGTAATTGCCCCCGTCAAATTACGACGCGTCGCATCTGGTTTAATCATCGAAAAAGTACGCTCTATAGCCATTTAACCACCTTTATTACATTTATAATATTATCGGATCACTCTATAGCGAGCGGAACATCTTTTGCCAAGAGACTGTACAAAAATCCGCAGAAAATTTTAAAAATGGGCGCACTAATCAGTGCAAATCTTAGTAAATAACAGAAATATTTATGACACCTGATCTCCTTATAACAGAACAACCCTTCTCATTGAAGTCCTTGTATAAACTGAGATATTTTTCTTCAAAAGAACCATTCACCAAAAAGAAAAATACAAGAAAAACGACACCCAGTAGGAATATATAGTCTTTACAAAAAGATCAACTTTTCTCAAAGCGCTGCCTAAATATCACATAACTCACTGCCTCAAGACCTCATATACTAAAAACAAAGGACAACCACATTTAAAAACTATAGCGCATACCCAAGGTCCCTTGGAGTGACTGCTTAACTTTGCGCCCTTTGACATAATGCGCTTCTGCATAAAGCTTTAGTTTATCACTCACTAAGCTGCTCAAACCTATTCCTAATTTACCCGCATCTCCTGATAAATCGGTGCTAAATTTATGCTGTTTATTAATTGTCGTGTGATTACCATCTCTATTCTCACGCAACCATGCAGCAGTAATATACGCCAGCGATGAACTCTCTATACCAGAACCAAACTCATACCCTAAAGATAAACCAACCTCACTGCGTAAAGACGTGAAAGGGCTTATATCACCTATCATCTTGTTCGTAAGTTTTATTTCTTTACCTGCAGCTTGCAACCATGTGAATTGTGCATAAGGCTGCATCCAACTGCTCTTTGCTATCTTCATACGATATCCACCTTCAAGGGATGCTCCAACCGCCCATTGCTTATAACTCCCTTCAATGTCTAAACCATTCGTTGAAACTGCTTTCAGAGTATTTTCATAATGATTATATTTCAAAACACTGTCTAAATACCATCCACTATGAGAAAAATAGGTCGCATAAGCTCCAATGCCATAGGCCTTTATGCTACTGGTACCACCTCGAGCATGAGCAACACGTGCTTGATCATAACTGCCAAAACCACCAAGATAAAAATCTCCATTTGTCAGATCACTAACACCAGTGATACCGAGCACTACACCTGTCTGCTCCAGCTTAAAGTCTAAATGGTTTGCGGAAATGCTTTCTTTACTCTTGATTGCAGATGCCCATAGAGCAGGATTCTTTTTATTTCTCTCTAGAATTCCTCGCCCAGAACGCACGGTTTGTAACTCATTGTGGAAAACAAGATGAGGAGCCACAGACAGTGACAACACTGCATCCGTAGAGGGAGTGGTTAAAAAATTAGAGACTGATAGATCCTCACTTAATGGTGAAGCAAGTTGATCTTGATTCCTTGGGCGTAATAATATCTGATCAGTTAGCGATGCAGTATCTACAGAAACAACACCCTCCTGTTGTTCCTCAGAAGGATGATGGTTTGCAGCACGTATCACCTCAGGAGTTTGATTTCCTAGAGATAATACCGGAGGCTGCTGCTGATCTCTTAAATGCCGCGGAGGTCTTGGTTGGGGAGGTAACTTATTGTGCCTTCCATTATTCTTCTTCTGAGATGTACTCGTTCCCATATCCGTAAAAATAGGAACTTTCGGTTTTCTACTTTTACGCGGAAAAGAAATCTCCGAGGAACTTGATCTACCATTCGCTAGGCCTAAATACCAGATTGTAGAACCACCACTGGAATCGGCATTCCTCTCTGTCTTATACAAACGATACGTATAAGTTCCAATGTCAACAGCTTCAGTTGCCTCACCGGATTGGTTTTCCAGAGCAAAATTAGCCCCTCCATTTTGACTTCTATCGGTAATCAAATTAATCCCCGTAACAAGACTACCGCTTCGTAAGAGAGAAGCTGTGATTTCAGTCCCAGAATCGGTAACGCTTATTTTGTGATTGCCGTAACCTCCCTCAATAAACAAATAATCACTACCGTCACCTATATCACTAAGATTGAACTTAAAGTGTAAATTCCCTGAAAGATTTTCAACATAGAGTAAAACATGACGTGGATCGTACTGGATAGAAGTGAAAATGACAGTTCCATTTCCCGTTAAATTCTCAATATAAATTTGAGGTTTTTCGTTAGGTTTCCGCTCACCCACCAAAAATAACATTTCTTCAACTCTTCCCTCCACAGAAAGTTTTTGTTTAGTGAGATGATCAGTGGTATCACCAGCCAGTAAATAAAGGCGTCCTCTATCATTAACCTCTACATCTCCAACGATATCCTTTACACCAGCATGTAACCATGAACTAGCAGTATTCGTAATCGTTAGACTATCCAAAAATCCACCAGGATAAACAACTTGAACAGCCTTATCTTGCAAGGTAGTGCCAAAGGCCTCTCCTCCCATTAAAACATGTTGTCGACCGTTCTCAGAAACCACAGTACTCATTGCCTTTCCCCCCTCTTTTCTTTGTCCCTTGTAAAGATTTTGTTCTCCATCTTTCCCCACTTTTGTATTCGAAACCCAGGCCTCATCATACACGTTTTGTTGTCCTACAACTCCATCTTTACCAGAAACTGTAACATTATAAGCGCTGCTTTTCTTCGCCACAGTTTTAGGATCAAAACTCTTTTCTTCGAAAACCAACTGTTTACCACCAAGGATTTTAATCTCTGCGGCAGTCCCTCCACGCGTAACTATTTGCATCCCACCTTTATCAACAGTAGACCACGTAGAAATTCCACCATTATCAACAATCTCGACACCGCCATCACCAATTGTAAGATTAGTACTGAAAAGAGAGGTAATCTGTGTTGAGCCTTTCGAGATTGTCTCCCCACTTATCACCTTCATCATATGAGGTAGCTCCTCATCATTATTTTCAAATGCACTTGTAATTTGCACAAGACAACTACTGATCATCAATACTGAAAAACTTAATTTGCATTTATGTCGCATAATCTACTCTCCACTCTCAATCATTAGACAAACACTCCACAACTTCATAGGTGGACTGTTGTAGATTGTATCATAATGTGTTTTATTTATGTCTAAATACAATTTTTTAGTGCGTTTTTTTATTTTACACAACTTATAATTGAAATGCGGTAAAATGAATATTTTAATCTAAGAAAATATAGATTTATAAAAAGCAAATTGTACCTTAAATATAAGGTACCATTTGCAACCCTCTTAACAATAGAGAAGGAAATAATAGATTTTAATAGAGTATAATCTTATCCTCTATATTTGATCCTCAACTGAATAAATATGAATATTGATTTTTAACTTTCTTAATCATTACATTTATAAGTTTAATAAAATATGCAAAAATATATCTTAAAAACTATAGCGTGCCCCTAAAATACCTTGAAGTGACTGCTTAATCTTATGCCCTTTTAGATAATGCGCTTCCGCATAAAGCGTTAATTTATCATTGACAAAACTGTTTAAGCCAATTCCTAATTTTCCTGCATTCCCAGACAAGTCTGTGATAAATTTATGCTGATTATTAATTGTTGTATGATTATTATTTATATTCTCACGTAACCAAGCTGCTGTAATATAAGCTGTTAAGGAAGTTGCTGCGTCAAAAATAAATTTATGTCCTGCAGTTAATCCGACTTCACTACGGAATGAAGTTAATGGGCTTATATCACCTATCATTCCATTAGTAAGCTTAACTTTTTTACCCTCAACCTGTAAACCTGTTAGTTTTATATAAGGCTGCATCCAAGTATTTTGTGCTGGTTGAAAATGACAGCCAACCTCAAATGCCCCACCTATCGCTGACTGATTATAGTTGCTTTGAATGGCTAAACCATTCGTTGAAATGGTTTTCAGATTATCCCGATAATAATTATATTTTAAAATACCATCCATATACCATCCGCGATTATCAAAGTAAGTTGCATAAGTTCCAATGCTATAGCTGTTTACGTCGCTATCACCACCTCGTGTATGAATCACACGTGCTTTATCATAACTACCAAAACCACCAACATACAGATCTCCATGGGTTAGTTCGTTTAAATGATCAGCACCGAGCGCTATACCTGTTTGCTCAAGCTTAAAGTGTGTATGATCTATTGCAACACGTTCTCTGCTCTTTATCGCATAAGACCATAGATTTGTATTTTTCCTATTTTGGTCCAGAATTCCTCTCCCAGTACGTACAATATCCATCTCATTGTTAAAAATAAGACCAGAAGCTACTGCTGTCGAAAGTACGGCATCAACTGAAGGAGTGGTTGATTGCCAAATAGGCGCAAATGGATCTTTCGGATCAGGAAAGGAAGGATCTGGTCCAGCGATACGGTCCGCAGATAAAAACCAAACTTTTCCGTTTTCATCCTTTCTCTGTTTTAAACCATACATATATGTTCCACCATCGATCGCATGAATTTCTTCACCAGTAAGACCCGTCAAAGTAAAAGAGGCCCCACCACTCTGATCTGTAATTAAATCACGCTTATTTGAAAAAGGATCCGTGATTTCAACTCCAGAGTCTGCAACACTGATTGTGTGCTTACCTGTCCCTTTTTCAACGAACAGATAATCGCCACGATTATGAGCAATAGTGGTATTAAACTCGAAATGTAAACTTCCTGAGAGATTATTAACATGAAGTTGAGAATAATATGGATCAGAACCAGTAAACGCAAAAATAACACTCCCATTACCACTTAACTTTTGAATGAGAGAACTTTTTCCGTCAAACCCTTCGGTAATGGCATAGAGTTCTGTATCTTGTCCATTTAAAACAATGTCTTCTGCTATAGTATGGTGTTGATCATTTCCAGCATAAAGACGGAGCTGTCCCGAATGATTTACAAGCGTTTTTCCTTCTAATGTTGCTCCTGCATGCACCCATGATTTTGCTGCATCATTAATTGTTAAGTTTTTTACATATCCATCCGCATATACTTCCTGAGTAGCCGTTTCACTTAAAGTCACGTTAATAGCTCTACCTCCAGCTAAGACATGCTGCTCACCCCCCCCAAAAACTTTAGTATCAAATGCAGAACCACCATTTTTTGCACTTTGATTTTTTTTTGCAATCTCTTGTACGCCCCCGTGCATAACTTCTGTGTTCCAAACAGTTCCCCCATCATACACTTCTTGCCACCCCTGTGCTTCATTTTGGTCATAAATTACAGTATTAGAAGCACTACTGCCTTTCATTTGTCCTTCAACATCACCCTCGCCGAAAACAAGCTGCTTACCACCATAAATTTTTGTCCCCTCTACTTTTCCTCCATCCCCAACACTTTGTTTTCCCCCTTTCTGAACGACAGCATTTTTTGAAATGCCTTGTTTTCCTTTTGAAGCATAAATACTTTCCATTCCACCATATTCAATTTTGCTATTCTCACTCAGACCTCCTGCATAAACATAAATCTCTGCACCATCCCTAACGGTGTTATTGATAGAGTGCCCTGGATCATCTGTCTGACCATCATTCGAAATGTAAGCTTTACCATTATTATCAAGGACAAAATGTTCCAAAATTGCTCCATCCTTAATAAAAATAAGTTCAGGATTTTTCCGCGCTACAATATTATTTTCTTGCACATACTGCCCGGCATTACTCTCATCATTGCCATCTCCTCCCCATACTTTGTTTCCTAATATTTCAGTACCTTTAACACCACTAAGCTTTTCAAAAGAGTCTGTTCCACCACTCCTCTCTAAAATAACATCATTTTTAGATGCTTTAATATTTATACATGCTCTTGTCCTCATACCCTTCTTATATTGGACATGGAGTACTTTTTCATTTTCACCATAGCTTGAAGACTGACAAAAAAAATGCGTCTCACCCTCCGCTGCCGCTTGCCCAAAACAGCTACTAATCATGAGCATCCAACAACTTAGTTTCCACTTATATTGCATAGCTATATCCTTCCCCTTCACGCCTGAGTAGACATCAAACGTAATTAGCTCTGCAAAATATTTTTTCAACCTAAGATTGCAAGAATTATCTTTAACGTATTCTTAATATTATAAAAAATGCTTTTTACATTCCATTAAATGTCTTTGTTTACTCAAGAGAATAAGGGGCTATACCTACACATTATCTTTTTAATGTCTTTCCAGAATTTTTTATCAAAGAGTAAAGAACAACCACATTTAAAAACTATAGCGCATACCCAAGATCCCTTGAAGGGACTGCTTCACCTTGCTACCTTTAACATAATGTGCTTCCGCATAAAGCTTTAGTTTATCACTCACTAAGCTGCTCAAACCTATTCCTAATTTACCTGCATTTCCTGATAAATCGGTGCTAAATTTATGTTGTTTATTAATCGTCGTGTGGTTACCATCTTTATTCTCACGCAACCATGCAGCAGTAATATACGCCAACGATGAGCTCTCTATACCAGAACCAAACTCATACCCTAAAGATAAACCAACCTCACTGCGTAAAGACGTGAAAGGGCTTATATCACCTATCATCTTGTTCGTAAGTTTTATTTCTTTACCTGCAGCTTGCAACCATGTGAATTGTGCATAAGGCTGCATCCAACTGCTCTTTGCTATCTTCATACGATATCCACCTTCAAGGGATGCTCCAACCGCCCATTGCTTATAACTCCCTTCAATGTCTAAACCATTCGTTGAAACTGCTTTCAGAGTATTTTCATAATGATTATATTTCAAAACACTGTCTAAATACCATCCACTATGAGAAAAATAGGTCGCATAAGCTCCAATGCCATAGGTCTTTATGCTACTGGTACCACCTCGGGCATGAGCAACATGTGCCTGATCATAACTGCCAAAACCACCAAGATAAAAATCTCCATTTGTCAGATCACTAACACCAGTGATACCGAGCACTACACCTGTCTGCTCCAGCTTAAAATCTAAATGGTTTGCGGAAATGCTTTCTTTACTCTTGATTGCAGATGCCCATAGAGCAGAATTCTTTTTATTTCTCTCTAGAATTTCTCGCCCAGAGCGCACGGTTTGTAACTCATTGTGAAAGACAAGTTGAGGAGCCACAGACATTGACAACACCGCATCCGTAGAGGGAGTGGTTAAAAAATCAGAAACTGGAATCTCCTGAATTAATTGCAAAGGAAGTTGATCTCGATTACTTGGGCGTAACAATATCTGATCAGTTAGCGATGCAGTATCTACAGAAACAACACCCTGCTGTTGTTCCTCAGAAGAATGATGGAAACCCACTTGATCTATCAGAGATGGACTTTTTGAAAGAAAAGAAATCTTTTGATCTTGGCTTAAATGTCGAGAAAATCTGCCCTTGTGTGCTACATCATCAATATAAACTGCAAACAAAGACCAAACATTCCCATTGTTATGATTTTTCTTCTTTAGTGCATATATATAAACCCCATTATCAATAGCGCTAATCTCTTCACCAGAAAAATCTGTCAGAGTAAAATGCGCTTTTCCGCCTTGATCATGGATTAAATCAAGCTCAAAAACTAAATCCTGATTGATTGGAGAAGAATGGGTAATTTTAATACCAGAATCAATAACGCTTATTTTGTGATGACCTGTCCCTTTTCTTATAAGAAGGTAATCACCGGATTGATTTGCAAAATTAGTATTAAATCTAAAGTGTAAATTCCCTGAAAGATCATGGATCTCAAGTCGAGAATAATGCGGATCAAACACATTAGAAGTGAAAATAACACTGCCATTACCACTTAAATTTTCAATCAAAGAGCTCTCACCATCAATATGAGAAGCAATGGAGTATAATTGGGTATCTTTTCCATTTAAAATAATTTCTTCTACTTCCGTACGAGATTGATCAGCACCAGCATAAAGATAAATTCGTCCAGAATCATTAACAATTGTTCTTCCCTCTAATGTTGTACCATGATGTAACCATGATTTTGCTTGATCCTTAATTATCAGATCTTTCACATATCCACCTAATTCTATTTTCTGGACAGCTGTCCCATGTAAAACAACTCCAATAGCTTCACCTCCCGCTAGAACATTCTGTTCTCCACCAGAAAAAACTTCGGTATCGAATGCGAAACTGCTATAATTTTTCAAATCATCTTCGACGTAAAGATTTTGTACTCCTCCTTCCATGATCTTTGTTTCAAAAACCATTCCGCCATCATAAACGTTTTGGTATCCTAACTCTTCATTTTGACCAGAAATTATAGTGTTGTAGGCGCTACTCCTCACCATCTCGCCATTGATATCAATCCCTCCTGAAACAAACTGTGTACCACCGTAAATTTTACTCTCTTCAGCTTTTCCTCCATTTTTAATTCTTTGTTGCCCCTCTTTATAAACGGTGCTCTCTTGTGAGAGACCATGCGTCTCAATAATCTCCATACCGCCGCTTTCAATTGTGGTATAGAGATTAAGACCGCTATTATAAACATAAAGCATTCCACCATCGCGGACTTTGTTACTAATCGAAGTTTTTGCTTTATGACTGTCAATAACATTAACTCCCTCACTACGACTATCAAAGCTAGGATCCGCAATAGAAATAACCATATTCTGCTCAATATTGAACTCTGTGAGAACATCTAAGGATGGAGCAGTAGTTGATTTTAAGCTAAAATCTAAAAATAAAGGAGTGTTTGTACGATCAAGAGCGTAATTCGCATCTAAATACCAAATTTTGCCGGTATCATTCTTTTTACTGTGTTTCAAACGATATGTGTAGGTTCCGGCATCAATGGTGCTGATTTTTTCACCAAAGCTGTTTGTCAGAGAAAAATGAGCATTTCCGCTGTGATCAGAAATTAATTTAAGCTTTTTGTGAGAAGGATTTGTAATTTCAACCCCAGAATCAACAACACTTATTGTGTGATGACCTGAGCTATTTTTTTTAATAAGAAGATAATCACTAAGATGATTGGCAAAGTTAACATTGAAATTAAAATGTAAATTCCCTGAAAGATCATCAATATTAAGCTGAGAGTAGTAGTCATTATCACCTCCCATAGAGGTAAAAATAACTCTGCCACTTCCACTTAAATTCTCAATATTAATTTTTGATCTATTACCGTTGCCCTCAGTAGCAATAATGTATAATCTTGCATCCTCTCCATTTAAAATAACTCTTTCTACTTCCGTAATGTCTTTATTATTACCAGCAAAAATGTAGATACTACCAAAATCATTAACTATGGTATCTTTATGTAATATTGCCCCCCAATAGACCCATGATTTTGCTTGATGGTTAATTGTTAGAGTATCTACATATCCATTACCGTATACTTGTTGAGTAGCTCTATCATAGAGCATAACCTCACTAGCATTTCCTTCTGCAAAGATGTTCTGTATGCCATCCTTAAAAACTTCGGTATAAATTGCAAAAGCACCACTACTTGATGTAGAATCCTCACCTTTTGTAGCACCAACATTCTGTACTCCTCCTTTCATAATTTTTGTGTCAAAAACTATTCCACCATCATATATATTCTGTAATCCTAGCGTACCACCTTCACCATATATCTCAGTGTAATAAGCGCTGCTTTCTCTAAGACTATCTTCAAAAGCCCCCTTACCAATAACAACTTGTTGACCACCATAGATTTTAGCCCCCTCAGCATTTGCACCATTTGTAACAATTTGTTTTCCCCCTTTTTTAATAAGTGTATATTCTGAATTACTCAAACTTTGGACGAACTCAATACCACCATTCTTAATCATCGTATCTCTACTAACACTCGCTTCATTAATATAGAGCCGCCCACCATCCTGAACCGTGTTATTAATGGAATAGCCTGCATCCTTATAGTTGAAGCTCTTTATTTTTTTACCAGTTTCCTCAGAATCATGGTCAGTAATATAAACAGAAGTAGCATCACTGATTGTTGAATTTGTTAGGAGCTTAAAAAAAAGACTGTCTCTTTTCCTTCCCTCTTCTTCAGGCAACACATCCCCTTTTGTTCTCTGTGCATTTTGTATGCTTTTCGCACTTTCTCCTTTTTCTTTTATCCCCTTCACTTTCGATAAAAAATTTCCTGTTCTTTCTAGATGTTTATTTATATTTACCGAGGTCAATGGTCTTTTTCTTGGAGCAGTTTTACCCTCAACTTTTATAAGAAAACTACTGATCATCAATGCTAAAAAACTCAGCATCAATTTGTATTGCATTCTCCATACTCCATGACTTGAAATTTCCTACATTTCGAAAAATGTGCATACAACACATCCCTGCTGAATCTCGCGTTCTCCAAGATGACAAATCATCATACACAAAGCTTCCCCTCCACTACGCACTAGCGCATCAAAAACTGCAGTTGTGTTTTAAAACCGGTAAACAACTAAAGCGTGAAAGTAGTTTGTTAATGAGTCTAAAAAATGTTCTCATTATATTGATTAAAAGACTTTTTGAATATTTTCGAAATCCTAAATATTAATCTAAAAAATGAGATTGGTCTCTTAATCGACTAAAAGAATGCCTGTATTTTAAAGACAGCAGCAATACGGTATGAACAGGCTACATTATTTATAATTTTTTTCCACCTTCTATGGCGTTTAAAAAAGTGCCTTTATTATATTCAATTTGGATACCTACAAGTACAATCATTCACTCTCATCATGCCATAATCATTGTTCTAATAAATTAGAAGCGTAATAATACTCAATTGAAGCTGATTCGAATTTTTTATAATTAATAAGGAATTAGTTTCATAATCTGATTTGTCATATACTGAAAGGGACATTCTATTCATGTCTATAAACTCAGAAATACAAGATGTAAGCAAAAGAAATTCTCCTTTTCACATTTTGTTTGCAAGCCTTATTGGTCCAACAATTGAATTTTTTGATTTTTATGTCTTTGCAACTGCTGCAGCCCTTATATTTCCTCATGTATTTTTTCCAACGCAAAATGATCAAATTGCAATTTTGCAATCTTTCTTAATCTTCGGAGCGGCTTTTTTTTCCCGCCCCTTTGGATCTATTGTTTTTGGGCATTTTGGAGATAAAATTGGAAGAAAAGCAACGCTTATTGCTGCACTTCTAACTATGGGTTTATCAACTGTTATTATTGGTTTTCTTCCTACTTACGAAACAGTTGGATGGTGGGCACCTTTCCTCTTGACCCTATGCCGCATTGGACAAGGTATGGGATTAGGAGGCGAATGGGGAGGAGCTGTTCTACTCGCAACAGAAAATGCACCACCAGAAAAACGTGGCTGGTATGCAATGTTTCCTCAATTAGGTGTTCCGTTTGGCTTATTCTTATCTGTTGTTGTTTATTTAGGTCTGTTGCATTTTCTTGATCATGAGGAGCTTTTAGCATGGGGATGGCGTATTCCTTTTATTGGCTCAGTTGTTCTTATGATCATAGGATTGTGGGTTCGTCTTTCAATTAACGAAACACCAGCATTCAAAAAAACTCTTGAACGTAAAGAGCGTGTTAAAGCTCCTATAATAGATGTCTTTTTAAAGTATCCACGGGTCTTATTTCTTGGTACATTTTGTGGTATGGCAACATTTGTTTTGTTTTATTTGGTTAGCGCCTATTTGTTAAGCTATACAACAAACCATTTACAATTAACACTTTTCCAAGCTCTTAAAGTAGAGGCTGTCGGTGCTGTTTTCTGTGGAATTTTTACTGTCCTAACCGGAAGAATTGCTGATCGTGTTAAACGTAGAACTTTAATGATATGGATCACCATAATTACTGGACTCTATTCTTTCGCAGTTCCTTATTTTTTAAACTCTGGAATTACAGGAGTTCTTGCAATGTCTATCATAGGCTTATCGATCATGGGAATGATCTATAGCCCGCTTGGCGCTGTTTTGGCTTCACCATACCCAACAGAAATTCGGTATACGGGAGCTTCTGTAACCTTTAATTTATCCGGCATCGTTGGAGGTTCTCTCGCTCCTTATATTGCAGAATACTTGGTACAACATTTTGGTATTACTTATGTTGGTTATTATTTATTTCTTGCCTCATTTATTTCATTACTTTGTTTCGTTGGATTTAAAGACGATGAAATATCTAATTAAAACAGTGTAAAGAAAAATAAAACGAGCGCTGGCGGCAAAAGTGCCGCCAGTTTTAATTTCAAAGGCATTGGTCGAGGTAATCTCCACCATAATATCCCAGCAAACAGTGCACTCAAAAAAAAGAATAAAATATCTGCAATATTGCTAACATAAGCGACAGCAAATATTCTTGATAAGATATGCGTTGTCCCTAACCATGAAACGCAAAAAAAAGCCAACATAACAGCCCATAAAACAATTAAAATGCGATCAATGATCATTATCATACCATTTAACTTTTTTGATTATAGCGCACATCTTGAGTGCTCCAAAAAGACAAGGTCATAATAAAGGGCACCGGATTCATCATCCCCCCAATCAGAAAAAATAAAATAACAGATATTATACACATCAAATCTGTTTTTCCCAACAGCGGTCTTCAGTCTGTTGCCAGTAAGTTAAATTATGATTTTCTATTTTATATTTTTTCCACTGTGCACGAACAATATCTAACTGTTCATCGTTTCGACCATCAAACAGCACTACAAGTCGCTGATAAACATCAATATTCGAGCAAACTGCTCCCTCTATAAGAAAACGTATCTTTGAATTATTCGGATTTTCCTGCCCTGTAGTAAGAAATACAGGCTGATAGCTTGGATGTTGATCACTCTCAGTTCCATGTCCAATAAATGCCTCATCAGCATAAACCCATAAACGCATATCTATAGCATCACATTGCTCTTTACTCACACATTGTATTGTTACCGTACCAAAACGAGATAGCGCACGCTCGACAAGTGTTGGCAAAATATCTTCCAGCGTTGACTGGGTCAAATGATAGAATAAAATATCCACCCTCTTAGCCTTTATCACTCTTTATAAGAAAATTAATATCTTTTTGAAAATTCTTCGATCAGCTCCAATACAAAAAAAAATGGACTAAAATACAATAATTTCTCTTTTTCTGATTATCTGTCTTACTTTTTTTCATGTGTATTAAAACTAGAAAAATACAAAAGACCCCTAATCATTTTATCGGTTAATAAAAAGGTCTATTTGAGTTCTTTTTCTCTTCTCGCTATAGACTACCACCGAAAATAAAATATACGATAAAATAAGATTAAGATCTGTAAAATTTTACACGATTTTTTTGATAAAAATATGCAATAGATACAAAAATGTTTTTTTAAGTTTGATTGTTTTTAATTCAAAGCAGTGTAAAATATCTACTTTATTTAAGGACTGAGGATGTTATCCAATTATGCGTATCATTGAATTCTACATCCTAAAACGTGTTTTAGTCCTCTTTAGTGCTGTCATGATTGCAGCAATCAGTATCAGTTGGACAGTGCAAATTCTTGCTAGGATAAACTTTCTTACAACAAGCAGACAAACACTCCTAACAGTCTTACAATTTTCACTCTCATTGATTCCTTCTGTTATTTTTCTTGTTATTCCATTCGCATTAGTCATTGCAATTACGATGACTCTTTCAGCAATGAATAAAGACTCAGAACTCGCGATCATTGGTGCCTCAGGTTTTCCCCAAAGTACTGTTTGGAAACCAATTCTTCTTCTCGCTATTGTTGCCTCATGTGCTTGCTTTTCTATAGCCAATTTTATTGTTCCTCAAGCACGTTTTAACATGCGACAAATGCTAGCAAGCGCTCAGTTTGATCTTATTAACCTTTTCATTAGTGAAGGCAGCTTCCAAAAACTCGCTAATAATCTTTACATAGAAATTGGTGAGCGTAATCCAAATGGAACGCTTGGTCGCCTTTTCATTGCCGACCAACGTGATCCTAAGACTGATCTTTTCTACTATGCTACAGATGCATCCATTGTGAGCAATAAAAACGGCAGTTTTCTTGTTCTTAATAACGGAGAAATAGAAAGGATAAATCGTCAAAATGATAGCACTTCGATTGTTCAATTTAGCTCATATACCTTTAGCCTAGGTGAATTCATCCCTCATAATAAAACACCTACACTTTACCCAAAAGATCGCACGCTTTCTTATTTACTCAGCCCTGATCCAAAGGATCCCTACTATCAGCGAAAACCTCTCCAATATAAAGCTGAGTTTCACCGCAGACTTACAGAATGGCTCTATCCAATTGTTTTTTCATTAATTGCCTTAGCAGCTGCAGGAAGTACATGCTCATATCGACAAGCAGGTAACTCTGCAAACTTTTCTGCTATTGCCTTCTCTTTGTTAGTATATTGGATAGGATATTTTTTCGCTGAAAAAGCAAAGAGCGATCTCGCATATATTCCTCTCCTTTATATTACCCCCATAGGTGTGAGTGTACTTGTTTTTTTCATGCTCTTAACAAATCATCAAATTGGTATCCCAACAGGACTTAATGAGTTAATCCAAATAGCCTTTCAAAAATTGGTCAAAAAATTTGAACATCGGAAATCTCAATATCCCTCGGATGAAGTGTCATGATTGGTTGGACGCTTGGACGATATTTTTTTATACGTTATTTTAAAATAACCTGTTATTTCTTTTGGGGTATTTTGATTCTTGCTCTTTTGATCGATTTTACAGAAAATTCTGGTCGGCTATCCAACGTTTCACATTATACGGCAAAAGATGCCTTTTTAATCTCTGTTTTACGTATCCCTTTTATCATGCAACAACTTATTCCCTTTATTGCACTCTTTTCTGCAATGGTAATGCTGATCTCGCTTAATCGAAAACTTGAACTTGTTGTAACGCGCTCAATTGGTGTTTCTGCATGGCAATTTCTTATGCCTGCGTGTTTTGGAGCTTTTCTTCTCGGATTATTTTCAATTTTTTTTATTAATCCACTTGCCGCATGGGGATTTTCTCAAGCAGAAAAAATGATGACTGAATGGCGTAGTAATACGATCCTAAAATCTCCTCATGATCCGCGCATCCTATGGTTAACACAACGTACACCTTCAGGGAGAACAACCATTGGGGCTAAATCTATTACTGATCAAGGACTTTCCCTTATCGATGCAACCTTTGTAGAATACAACGATAATGCAACAATTAAAAATTGGATTAATACAAAAAAAGCAACATTAACAAATGGGACTTGGATTTTAACAAAAGGAACAATCTATAAAATAGGATATCCTCCCAAAAAATTTAATACATTCCAAATAAAAACCAATCTAAAACCTGAGTTTTTAACTGAACGTTTAGTGAATCCAGCGACTATTCCATTTTACCAATTGCCAAAAAAAATTATGATCGCACGTTCATTTGGCTATTCTGCCAATAATTTTGACATGTATTTACAATCTTTGATTGCATTGCCTGCTCTGCTTGTGACAATGACGCTCATTGCAGCAACTGTATCTTTAAACTTTACGCGTTTTGGACAATCTGGAACATTAATTCTTGGTGGCGTAATAGCGGGATTCATGCTTTATGTTATTTCGGTACTCGTTCAGGCTTTTGGTAATGCTGGATATATTCCACCAATTGTCGCTGCTTGGACACCAGTTGTTATTGCATTGTTTTTAGGAATCTCTTTTCTCCTTCATAAAGAGGATGGTTAAGTGAAAGTATTAATAAGTAAGAAAGTGATTTTAAGAAAATTAAGTGCACTTGCTTTTAAAAGCATTATTGCTTTTATTTTAGCTGTAGCTTCATCCTGCTCAGTATATGCTAAACACCTTCCTTCTATTACTCAAAATCGTGTCCCGAATCCAGTAAACCCTCTTTTGCTCTCTGCAGATGAACTTATTTACAACCGTGATGAAAATACTGTCTCTGCACAAGGCAATGTTCAAATCGAATATGATGGCAATAAAGTTGTTGCCCAAAAAGTCATCTACAATCAAAAAACAGGACGAATTATAGCACAAGGAAATGTCGAAATCGTTCAAAAAGATGGTAACAAAATTTATTCCAACCGAATTGATATGACCAAAGATTTTGGTGAAGGATTTGTAAACGCCTTACGCATTGATACCGCTAACAATGTCCATTTTGCGGCTGCAAGTGCGACACGAAGTAACAGTGAGGTAACAGTCTTCAACAATGCATCCTATACAGCTTGTGAACCTTGCTCCTATAAACCAGATAGAGAGGTACTCTGGAAGATTAAAGCAAGAAAGATCATATGGAATAACCTTACCAAAAAAATTCGATTTGAAAATAGCCGCTTTGAAGTTTTTGGTGTACCGATTCTAAAGTTTCCAACTTTTGAGCTCTATGACCCAACTGTGAAGCGTGCTAGTGGTCTCCTTGCACCTCATTTTTTTTATTCTGACTATCTCGGCATGGGAATAAAAAATTCTTATTTTTGGAATCTTGCTCCTCATTATGATTTTACACTTTCTTCTACTGTCTATACCCAACAAGGGCTTTTAACTGAAGGTGAATGGCGTCAACGGTTTAAAACAGGGAATTACAATATTCGCTTTGCTTATATCTATCAAATGAAACCGAAAAGCTTTGACAAGGATACGATTGATGCACAACATAGAAACCGTTATATGCTAGCAACGAAAGGTGATTTTCGGCTTAATTCCCATTGGACTTATGGATGGAATATTCTCGCACAATCTGATCGACATTTCAGTCGTGCCTATAAACTTGAAAACTATAACAATCCTACACAACTTTCTCAGCTTTATTTGAATGGTCTTGCAGGAAAAAATTACTTTGATATGCGTTTTTACCATTTTGAAATTCAAGATTTGAACTTAAATGATTCCACTTATGAACGCCATTCTCGGCAAGCATGGGTCCTCCCCCACATTGATTATTCTTTTACACCAAATGAATCAATTTATAATGGAAAGCTTACCTTCCATAGCAATATGCAATCAATTTACCGTCGTCATGCTGACTTCAATTCTTCTGACTGGAACGGAAAACCTTCTAATACCACTAGACTTTCTGGTATGGCTGGAAATAGTTTTCGTTTAACAAACGAGCTGGAATGGAAAAGGCGCTTCAACACACATAATGGACTTATATTATCCCCTCTTCTCTCTTTACGTGCTGATATCATTACAACAAAAGCACATGAAAACAATCCTATTTCTATAGGGAATGGCTCCTCACCAACTCTTCGTAACGCAGCATTTCGTGGCATGGCAACGGCTGGTCTAGAATTACAGTATCCCTTGCTCATTACATTGGGAAATTCCAAGCATATTATAGAACCAACCGCACAAATTTTCGTACGCAATAATGAGCGATATATCGGACAAGTTCCCAATGAAGATGCACAAAGTTTTATCTTTGACGCAACCACCCTCTTTCAACGCAATAAGTTCTCTGATTATGACCGTGTAGAAGGTGGTACAAGAGCCAACGTAGGTTTCAGATATGCTGGAAGTTTTAATAATAGTTGGTCTCTTTATGGTCTTATTGGACAATCCTTTCATCTAGCGGGGAAAAATTCTTTTGCAGAAAAAGATTTTGTTAATGTAGGCATTCATTCTAGTCTCGAAGCTACACGTTCAGACTATGTTGCAATGTTTGGTGCAAATCATAAGAGTGGTTTTTCATTGGAAGCACGAGGACGTTTTGATAAAAAAACAAGAAAAATTCGCCGTAGTGAAATTGAAGCTTCACAGAAATGGCAAAATTTCGGAGCGGCTATACAGTATGTCTATATTGCTAGCCAACCAGATTATGAATACACACAAGAGCGACAAGAAATTTCTTTTCAAACTGGTCTTAAACTAGCTAACTATTGGTCTATTAATAGCAATGCCGGTTATGACTTGGTATCCGGTACATTCGTAAAGCGGGGAATCAGCTTAAACTACACAGATGAATGTTTCGGGCTAACATTCGGTTATCAGCAGGTAAATAATCCAGGGGAAAAAACACCCTTGCAAAATTTTAATTTCTCTCTCTCATTGCGTACAATTGCAGATATTGGAAAAAAGATAAACTCAAATTTATAAAGAGAATGTATAAGCAATTTAACTTATTATTGTCTTTATGAGAAAAAACGTATATTTTAAGTAATTGATGAGAATTAATAAACAATGCGAAGGCCTATTTACATGAACAACTTAAAAAAGCGTATTTTTGCTTTACTTTGTATTGCACCTTTGAGCGCGAGCAATATGCTGATAAGTGGATTTTTAATTTCACCGGTCTTCGCACAGACTGTCATCGTTGCTACAGTCAATGGTAATCCTATCACAAATTATGATATACAACGGCGCGCTGCTTTTCTCAAATTACAACAAAAACAAGGCAATCTTACTGCACAAGCTAAAACTGAGCTTATTAATGAAGTTCTCAGAAATATCGAAATAAAGCGCCGTAATATTGAAGTGAGCGATAATGAGGTTGACACTGCTTTTGAAAATTTTGCAACACAGAATAATATGACCCTTGATCAACTCAATCATATTCTGATTCAAAATGATATCACAGTGCAACACTTTAAGGATTACATTCGTGGGCAAATAGGCTGGGGTCGTCTTGTTAATGCACGCTATCAAGCTGAAACAGGGTTGATTACAGAACAAGAAGCTGTCCGTAGGATATTAAAAAATGGTGGTGTAAAACCTTCAACCAATGAATATACACTCCAGCGTATCGTTTTTGTCATTCCTGCACACCGCCGTTCAGAAATCTTTGAAAGACGTCAAAGAGAAGCAAACAATTTCCGTGCACATTTCCGAGGATGTGCTAATGCCCAAAATCAAGCAAAAGGTATTTTGGATGTTACAATCCGCCACTTGGGAAAATTTCTTGAACCCCAGCTTCCCAGTGCATGGGAACAGGCCATCCTTGCAACGCCTGTTGGAAAAATGACAAAATTTCAGGAAACATCTGATGGAATTGAAGCGGTTGCTGTCTGCAAAATAAAAAGAGTTTCTGATGATTACGTGGCTCGGCTGATATTTTCCATTCAAGATAATAAGAAAAAAAGCCCGCAAAAACTTGAGCAATTGAGTGAAAAATATTTAGAAGAGTTGCGGCGTACGGCACGTATTCAAAACTCATAATGGCTGTGCTTGTTGTTAGCAGTGGAGATCCTGCTGGTATTGGACCTGAAATAGTATTAAAAGCATGGCATTTACGCGTTACGCGTCAAATTCCACCTTTTGTTCTTCTTGCTGATCCAGATATTATTCGTGCGCGTGCTCGTTTTTTACAGATCAATGTCGAAGTAGAATCTGTTTTAATCGACAATTCTGTAAAAAATTTCCAAGAAGCTCTTCCTGTAATACCATTAAAAAATCGACAAAGCGATCAACTCGGTGTACCTTCACCGAATAATGCTGCCGGAATAATTGAAGCGATTAAACGTGGCGTTCAATTGATCCAAAGTGGCTATGCATGTGCACTTATCACTTGTCCTATAGCCAAAAAAAATCTTTACGATGCCGGATTTGAATTTCCCGGTCATACAGAGTTTTTAGCCGATTTAGCTCATAAAACCTCTAATAAATGTTATCATCCAGTTATGATGTTATCAGGGACTCATTTAAAAACAGTGCCTATTACTGTTCATATTCCTTTCAAAGAAGTTCCCTCGTATCTCACTCGTCAGGCAATTATTCAAACAGCATTGATTACTGAATACGACTTAAGAAAACGATTTAAAATACCTTCACCTCGGCTTGCTGTTGCTGGGCTTAATCCTCATGCAGGAGAAGAAGGTACAATGGGAAAAGAAGAGATTGAAATTATCACGCCTGCTATTGAGTATCTTAAAAAGAAAGGACTCAATATTATAGGTCCACTGCCTGCCGATACAATGTTCCATAAACGTGCAAGAAAAACATATGATGTTGCTCTTTGTATGTATCATGATCAAGCCCTTATTCCTGTTAAAACTCTGGACTTTGACGCTACTGTCAATATCACTTTAGGACTTCCTTTTATTCGTACTTCTCCAGATCACGGAACGGCTTTTGATATTGCTGATAAAGGGATTGCCTCTCCCGAAAGCTTTATAGCTGCTCTTAAACTTGCATATCAACTTGCCAAAAATAATCTGATACCATGCCAATAGATGATCTCCCTCCCTTGCGTGAAGTTATTAATATATACGGATTACAAGCTCATAAATCCTTGGGACAAAATTTCCTTTTCGATCTTAATCTCACATCTAAAATTGCACATCAAGCAGGAAATTTAGAAGGAAAACCTGTTATTGAAGTAGGTCCTGGTCCTGGAGGTTTAACACGTGCCTTACTTGCAAAAGGCGCCATTGTAACGGCAATAGAACGGGATGAGCGCTGTATACCAGCCCTCTTAGAGATAGAAAAACACTATCCGCAAAAACTAAAAGTTATTTGTAATGATGCGCTGAAGCAAGATTTTTCAAAACTCTTTGAAACATATTCAGAAAAACCACGCATTATTGCAAATCTTCCCTATAATATTGGAACACAACTCTTATTAAATTGGTTGTTAGCTGAACCGTGGCCTCCTTTTTATGAATCAATGACATTAATGTTTCAACGAGAAGTTGCCAAACGCATTACAGCAAAACCTCAATCCGCCCACTATGGGCGTCTTAGTGTCTTAACTGGCTGGCGTACCATTGCGAAAATTGCGTTTGATGTGCCTCCTCAAGCCTTCACCCCAGCACCCAAAATAACTTCTTCCGTTGTTCATATCATTCCGCGAACAGAACCTCTTACCTGTTGCGCAGAAAAATTAAGCTTTATTACAAAAACTGCTTTTGGAAAAAGACGAAAAATGCTCCGTCAAAATCTTAAACCAGTTGGAGGTGAAATACTTTTAGAAAAAGCGGGAATTGATGGAACACGCCGCGCTGAAACACTTTCAATTTCTGAATTTGTGACTTTAGCTAATTTGGTAATCTAAAAAAGCATCATTTTTTGTTTATTAATTTCTTTACAAAAGAATAAAAACATTAATGAATCTTATTCATTAATAAGCCCATCAATAAAGGATTCCAGAAAAAGTCCCCTTTCACGTTTTGCTGTTTCAGCTAAATAAATCGCTTTAATAAGCGACAAGGAGTGATTTAAATCCTCGTTAATAACAACATAATCGTAAGAACGCCAATGCTGTATTTCCGTTCGTGCATTCTTCAATCGTAAATTAATGATCTCTTGACTGTCTTCTGCTCGACGATTCAAACGCGAAATAAGCTCTTTCATTGATGGTGGAAGAATAAAAACAGATACAGTATCCTCTGGCATCTTTTTTTGAAGCTGTTCGGTACCTTGATAATCAATATCGAACAACATATCTCGACCAGTTCTTAACACATTTTCAACGCTTTCACGTAACGTTCCGTAATAATTCCCATGAACTTCTGCCCATTCAATAAACTCATCACCATCACGCTTGCGCTCAAACTCTTTCTTTGAGATAAAATGATAATGAAGACCATCCACTTCACTAGGCCGTCTTTGCCGTGTTGTCATACTTACAGAAAGCTCTAATTGTCTATCTTTCAAAAGTAACCGAGAAAGAGTTGATTTGCCAGCTCCTGAAGGTGAAGAGAGAATCAGCAAAAAACCACGGCGCTGTTCTTTTCTTTTAGGGACTAATTCATCCTCAAAGAATGTCATCATATTGCTCTACTTTTTTACTTTTCTGCAAACTTTCAATAATATGTTTCTACAATCTCAAAAAGTTTAATGCGTTGCCTTTAATACACGCCATTTACGAACATTCACATTATGCTCCTCTAAAGTTCTAGAAAAAACATGCCCTCCCGAACCATCCGCTACAAAATAGAGCGCATCACTGGTTGGTGGATTTGCCACTGCTTTTAGAGAATCTCGACCCGGATTCGCAATAGCCGTTGGTGGCAAACCATTGATTTTATAAGTATTATATGGTGTTTCCTTTTCAAGATCTGAACGATAAATTGCACGACCAGATGGTATTCCTTTCCCACCAAAAAGACCATAAATTACTGTTGGATCAGACTGAAGGCGCATATGTTTTGCAAGACGATTATAAAAAACCGCAGCAACTTTTGGTCTCTCTGCTGCAATACCCGTTTCTTTCTCAACAATCGAGGCTAATATAACAAATTCTTCAATGGACTTAATTGGTAAATCAAGTGAACGCGTAGCCCATATAGTATGAACTAATTTTGTCTGTCCTTCGCGCAATCTGTTGATAATTTCTTCACGCGTTGTTCCACGAATAAAACGAACCGTATCCGTCATCAAGCTGCCCTCTGGAGGTAAAGTTTTTGGTAGATCCCCAATTAAAATTTCATTAGCAGCTAATCGATCAAAAACTTGTTGAACGGTCAAACCCTCTGGCACTGTAAAGGTATATTCAATAGATTTGCCTTTCACAAGAATATCCATAATATCCAGCATCGAAGCATGCGCTGGAATCAAATACTCACCAGCTTTAAGATGTGTCGTTTTTTGATGGTATCCAACCCCATAAACAAAAATATCAGCTGACCGAATGAGACCACGTTTTTCAAGCAGTGAAGCAATTTCACGAATGCCTGTTTTTGGATAGATGAGAACAACTTGCTCTCTCTCCGTAATTCCCTTTCCCTCAAAAATACTTTTCCCAATATAAAGAGGAATACTTATGGCTAAAATAACAACCAGAGTTATCATCAGAAAAAAATGACCGAGAATGACGAATGGATTACGTACGATAAATGATTTCTTCCGTTTTTTATGGACTAACATACCACTCTTATCTATTCTATAATTTGAAGAGGAGTCATTTACGTCCTTCAGCGGTCTCTCATTTTTCACATCGGACACAACTATCACCCTCAACAGCTTTTAGATCTTAAAACGATAATTTCTCACTCAATTTTTTACAATTTTATATAAAATAGAAAACTCAAAAATAAAAACTGTTTATTATTCCCCAAAGCGCCGCATCACTAAAGATGCATTTGTACCACCAAACCCAAAGGAATTGGAAAGAATCGTATTAATTTTTCGCTCACGCGGTTTATGCGGGACAAGATCGATTTTTGTTTCCATAGATGGATTGTCAAGATTAAGTGTTGCTGGAGCTATATTATCTCGTATAGCTAAAACACAAAAAATGGCTTCAGCAGCACCAGCAGCACCAAGCAAATGTCCCACGGATGACTTTGTTGATGACATGGAGACTTGTGATGCATAATGCCCCAAAACACGCTCAACAGCTGCCAGCTCTATAGTATCGGCCATTGTTGAGGTCCCGTGAGCATTAATATAATCAAGTTCGCTTACATCCACCTGTGCACGCTTAAGAGCAGCCATCATACTCCGCTGCGCACCTTCACCACTCTCTGCAGGCGCAGTAATGTGATAAGCATCACCAGATAAACCATAGCCAATAATCTCAGCATAAATACGGGCACCGCGTTTTTTTGCATGTTCAAGCTCTTCTAAAACGACAATCGCAGCCCCCTCACCCATCACAAAACCATCACGATCAGCATCATAAGGACGTGATGCTCGCTCAGGATCATCATTACGACAAGTAGAAAGAGCTCTACAAGCAGAAAAACCAGCAAGAGATATTCGATTTATCGGAGATTCAGTACCACCTGCTACCATGACATCTGCATCACCAAAAGCAATCAAACGTGCTGCATCACCAATTGCATGTGCACCTGTCGAACACGCTGTCACAACCGAATGATTTGGACCACGCAAACTATATTTAATAGAGACATAGCCAGAAGCAAGATTAATCAAACGTCCTGGAATAAAAAAAGGGGAAACACGTCGTGGACCTTTATCACGAAGCGTATAACCAGCCTCGACAATGCCTTCAATGCCGCCAATGCCCGAACCAATTAATACACCTGTACAAATCTGATCCTCATCACTCTTTGGAAACCACTCAGCATCTGAAAGTGCTTGGTCAGCAGCAGCAATTGCATAAACAATAAATGAATCAACCTTACGCTGTTCATTGGGAGGCATATGCAAATCAGCATTATACGTACCATCTGTTCCATCACCCAAAGGGATACGAGCAGCAATCTGGCACGGTAAATCAGATACATCAAATTCCGTAATGCGACGAACGCCACTTTTCCCTTCAAGGAGTCGTTTCCAACTATACTCGACATCACCAGCTAACGGAGATACCAATCCTAAACCAGTAACAACAACACGTCTCATGACTTAAAACCTTGAATTGAGACTCACTTCTCAAAGCTCACTTTTCGAAAGTGCCCCAAAGAATATCGGCAAAAGCGTAAAATGCTTTTGCCTTTCAGTAATTACGCAGAAGCTTTATCGATAAACTTTACCGCATCACCCACTGTAAAAATCGTTTCAGCAGCCTCATCGGGTATTTCTACACCAAATTCTTCTTCAAAAGCCATAACAAGCTCAACTGTATCAAGGCTATCTGCTCCTAAATCATCGATAAAGCTCGCATTTTCCACCACCTTATCTGCATTAACTCCAAGGTGCTCCACGATAATTTTCTTAACACGCTCTACTGTATCACTCATATTGAAATCCTCGAATTTATTTATTTCCTATAATTTGGTTAGCTATATCGGCTTATCTAATCAAGCAATAGATGCATTGCCTCTAAAGATTTTAGTAATGACTTAAAACTTCCTGTGGATATCCTTTAGAAAATGAACCAATCTGACATTCCGACATCAATTGATTAAATTACAATATTAAGAAAACAGATTTATTTTCCCATTTCATTCATACTATCTAAAATAATACACTTTATAAATCAATGTGGAATAAAGAAAATACTTAGATCATCGCCATCCCACCGTTGATGTGTAGTGTTTGACCCGTGACGTAGGCTGCTTCATCACTCGCTAAATAAGCAGCAGCGTAAGCTATTTCCTCTCCGCTCCCCATACGCTTCATTGGAATGGCAGCCATAATAGTTTCTTTTTGCTTCTCATTAAGTTTATCGGTCATTGCAGACTTAATAAACCCTGGAGCAATACAATTAACTGTGATGTTGCGTGAAGCAATTTCCTGCGCCAATGATTTAGAAAAGCCTATCAAACCAGCTTTCGCAGCACAATAGTTTGTTTGTCCAGGATTTCCAACGACACCAACAATAGATGTTATGTTAATAATCCTTCCGTAACGACGACGCATCATAGAATGTGTCAATTCACGTGTTAAAATAGAAGCAGCTGTTAAATTAACCGCTAAGACATCATCCCAGTCTTGATCTTGCATACGGATAAAAAGACCATCTCGGGTGATTCCTGCATTGTTAACAAGGATATCAACACCACCCATTTCTCTTTCCGCTGTTTCAGCTAATTGCTTAATAGATGGACGATCAGAAAGATTAGCGGGAAAAATAAAAACATCTTTTCCTAGATCTGAAGCCACTTCTCTAAGCTTGTCTTCACGCGTTCCATGGAGCCCAATGATTGCTCCTTGCGCATGAAAACAACGCGCTATAGCCTCACCAATTCCTCCCGATGCTCCGGTTACAAGAGCTTTCCGACCTGTTAATTTAAACATTTTCAGACTCCTTCATAGATTAAACGCTAAGTATTTGTAATGCTGCTTCTATTTCCTCAGCAGTTCCGATTGTTAATGCCTTTATATCTTTATTAATACGACGCGCTAAACCTGTTAACACTTTTCCAGAACCAACTTCAAAAAGCGTATCAACCCCATGAGCACTCATCCACTCTATTGTTTGGCGCCACCGTACTCTCCCTGTCACTTGTTGAACAAGAAGCGTGACAATACGCTCTGGATCACTCTCTGGTGCAACAGAAACATTAGCAATAAGAGGAACAAGAGGAGCAATTCTCTTAACAGTTAAAAGTGCTTTCTTCATGGTATCCGCAGCAGGTTGCATTAAGATTGAATGGAAGGGCGCAGAAACAGAAAGAAGCAGTGCACGTTTAGCACCTTTTTCTGACGCAATCTTTACCGCTGACTCAACCGCCTTTGTCGCACCTGAAATAACAATTTGTCCTCCTCCATTATCATTCGCAATCTGGCACACTCCTTCTTCAGAAACAGTCTCACAAATTTCTTCCACATCTTGCTCATCCAAACCAATAAGTGCTGCCATAGAGCCTTCACCAACAGCAACAGCAGCCTGCATAGCATTTCCACGAATACGCAAAAGCCTTGCTGTATCAGTAAGATTAAATGTACGAGCGGCACAAAGAGCCGAATATTCTCCCAAAGAATGACCTGCAACAAATTTTACCTTTGCTTCTATATCAAGTCCTAATTGTTCCATCACACGAAGAATAGCTATGGATACGCACATTAATGCTGGCTGCGCATTTGCTGTTAAGGTCAAAACATCGGCAGGCCCCTCAAAAATAATATCTGACAATTTTTCACCTAAAGCATCATCAACTTCTTCAAAAACCATCCGCGCTGCAACAAATTGCTCCGCAAGCGCTTTCCCCATACCAACAAGTTGGCTTCCCTGCCCTGGAAAAATGAAAGCTGCTACCATTATTTGACTCCTAAATTGCGCAATTAAATTATTTCCTTTTGATCTTATTCATCAACACAAATCAAGTTATACAGAGATAATTGTTTTTTATCTGTAGATATGTTGCGCAGTGTCATATTCCTCTTGAGTAAGCACGCCTCGCAAACAAAAATACCCAATATAGATACTGGTCAGTGTTTTTTTCTTTTATAGCATCAAATAAAAGCGTTTAGCACTCATTCCTATTACCAATTGATCAACAGATTCATGTGGTGATTTTGCACGTAAGGTGCGTCCATTTTCTTCTCTTACATTGCCCTAATGTTTTAGGGCATCCTCTCTTTTTTATTTTTTCACAACACTGCCCTTTATCTAAAAAGGAACCTCACCATTTATAACATCATAAGACATATCAAAAGATCACTGGTAACTTCTATCATAATACGATAATGATTACCCGTGATCATCATTATTTTGCTATCTTAGATAGCTTCAAATTGCTTTGTATTCAGGTAAAATAATTTCTGCTGCGTAGCACATCATGAATCATTTTGTGAAAACACAATAAAGTTAATAAGTTATATACTTTCCTTTTATTAAATTTTTTAAGAATCCACACTTTTATGCATATTCAATAGATCATTTCTATAAACAAAGCATAAAAAAACAAGTCATGATGCAAATATTATAACGCATGTGAAAACCCAACTGAAATGCAAAGCAGCTATCATGCATAACAGTTCATAAGTTTTACAATATGTTTTATCATAACAAATCACATTGTTAAAAATGCAATCGTTTTAAATTGTCTATAACAAAATCGCATAAGTTTAAAATTACATCTTGTTTTTAGAATTACATTGATAACGTATAAAGAGATGATTGTCTTCAAAATAAAGAAGCTTAAAATCTGAAGATATTATCAAAACATCATCATATAAAGAACACTCGGTTACTCATTTTCAATAGCAATATTTTCCGTAGCAATCGCGTATATGCATCCTGCATCTGCTGCAACTGATTTGTGCCTTGTATTAGCAGGGAGATGTATAACATTTCCTGGTGTACAAGTTATACGTTTTTCATTATAGAAAAAATCTAGCTCTCCTTCTATAATTAAGAGAGTTTCATCAACTTCGTGAATATGCCAATCATGTATTTTTTTTGGAAAATCTCTTTGTAGTTCTATAGATCCTTGCTCTGGCAGCAGCATTTTTAATATATCATATATGTTTTTATTTAATTTAATTTTACAGAATTTAGTCATTATTGCACTCCATTATATGATATGGACAGGGTGAGGATTCAATATTATTATCTTGTAGGAAATACTGCATCCACTCTTTGTTCTTTGGATCACCATATTTTCCTAAAAGAGGGGATTTTGAGACAATATCAAAAGGTTCAAGTCTTTTTCTTACAGTGGAAAAGGCATTTTTTGTTTTTTGTTCTGTATCCAGCAAATCAGAAAAAACCCACCTAGGTTGGAAAGTTAACATAAACGTGCAACTTCTTCTACTTAGTCTGTTTATATGGGATGGAGTATTGCAAACTATGAACATAGGTTCACCATGAAAGCAAAACTCCCATAAAGGATTATCCATATTTTGGGGGATATGTTTAGGCCATTCTTTATCGTCTAATGCTCGCAAATCTCTCAGTATAGACCAAAATTTCTCTCTATAAACTTCGATACTTTGTATGGAGGTGGGCTCTTCAAATGCAACAAAAGATGTGTTCTTTCCAAAGCTCTTATAGTTATCACAATAATTAATAAAATCTTCCCTAATATTTTTTGCGGTCAACTTTTTATAGAACCCAAATCTAAGCATATCTTTTTGGTATCCCTTCACCCCGAATAAGCAGGGAAAAGGCCTGTCTTTGTTATTCATTATTGCATCAAACTCTTTAAAAACCACCTGCTTCCATTTTTCATATTTGTCTATATTTTCAATTATTTGCGTTGCTGAATCCATTTTTTATTCTCCAAAGGTTGTATTTTATAGGAAATTGCTACGAATTGTCCGTTCTAAGGCCGATAATTCATTATCACTCCGCCCCCCAATTGCTATAATAGCGGGGCAGGTGTTTAAATCGGTTGTCAGAGGCAGCGGTTCATTATCTTTAAAAAAAAGTGCAAAATGAACTACATTTTGCCAAGAATGAAGCTTTTGCTGCCATAGGCTAATATCTTTTATGATGCGACCATCCTCCTTATTGATAAGAAAGAGTATACGCCCCTTTTTCTTAAAGCGGCTTGGTTCTTCAGAAAACACTCCCGTAATAAGGTTAACAGAGCTTTCAAGTAAATCATTGTCATAGCAATGTGCAAACAAAGCAGGTGCAATCCCTCCGTGGAGGCGCGCTCCCACTTCAATCATCACCGGGCCACGGGCAGTTTGCATAATTTCCATATGTGCGGGTCCATATTCAATCCCCACCGCATAAATACATTGTTTTGCATAAGAAATAAGAGCAGTATAAAGAGGATCTTGCGCATCAAGCACATCAAGCGATTCATAAACGAAGGCACTTCCATTATGCATACCCTTTTTATATCGTGATAAAGCACATATCTTTATAGCGTCCCCATTTACAACAGCGTCTACTATGTATTCCTCTCCCACCAACCTCTCTTGAAGCAAATAAACTTCATTAGGTAGGCCAAAAATATTTTTCTGCATCCAATCGATTTCAGAAGCCCACGCCACCACTTCCTCACGACTGGAGAAAAACAAAACACCATCGCTACCAGAAGAATCATTCGGCTTCACTACATAACCGCTGAGACTTTCAAAACCATCGAGAGCATAATCGTTTTTTGTAAGAATTTTCGAGCGAATATAAGATAAACCTTTTTCACAAAGACGCCTTTGCATCATCGCCTTTTTCCTTCGCCAATCTGTCGTCAAGGAGTTGTTACCAAGACAACCATAATATGCTGCCAATTGCTCTGCACAATAAATACCTCCTTCAGCCCCTGCCACTACAGCCTCTATCGTGCCGATTGGAAAGCGTTGCTTTATCTCATCTACACTATGAAGTTTCGCTTCTGCCATGCCTTCACCCCGATAAGAAAGCGTAAAATGCGAAGAAGGAGGGACTGGTTGGGATAAAACGCCGTAACAGGCATAACCCAATTTTTGCAAAGCAGGACCATAGAGGGCGCTCGTGGAGAAAGGATCGACAATAAGAATGGATTTGTTCATGCTGTAACACGCCGCGATAAGAAGAAAAGGACATAAATAAAGATTATTAACCCTGTAAAGGGGAGAAGATACATAGCTGCCCGCGGTCCCATAAAGGTGGAGCTTGTAAGAAAACCAAAGATAATATAACCCACCGATTGGGAGATAGTATAAAGCATGCCACTATAATTCCCCACAAGCTCTGCTTGAGCTTCTGTTCTCGTTGATTCGATCGTATGCTTGCGAGCGTTAATGCGCATGGTGTTCACTGAAAAACCAATAAAAAAGCAAAAGACCACAGCCAAATAGGGTGATTGGGTGATGCTAAAAATGAGATCAGAAGTACTCAACATAAGGGCTGGGAGAATAAATTCAAAGCGAGGGATTTTGATAAAAGCAGCTAAAAAAGCACCCACACCAGCAACCGCACTGCAAAGCCCATAATATTCAGAGCTAAAATTTTTTACACTCTGAAAAAGGATAGTCGCCAATGTATTATAGGCGCAAATATGAAAGCCAATAAAGCCTATACAAACGCATAAAAGTTTAAGTTCAAAGGAAAGCTTATTTGCTTGCAATGTAAGTGTTGGCAGCTTCTCGGCTGCAAACGTCATGTCGTCCGTAGCATTATATTCATCACGAAAGATAACATATCCAGCCACAAGGCTTATGATGATATCAAACACACAAATTGCTGCAATCAAACCATTATAACCAACTACAGCTGCTGCCCCTTGTGAGCTAGTTATTTCTAAGAGATAACCACTAAGGGCTGCTCCCGAAAAGGCACCAATCTGCACCACTGTTTGCATGATGCGAGAAGCCTTTTGGGCGCTAATATAACCACTAAGCGCTAGTTTAGTATTATAAGTTTCAAGCGTACTTAAGGTGACCAAAGAGAGATAACCAATAGAGATAGATACAGTCATAAAACCAAGGAAAGAGTCAATGTAATGGAAAAGAGCAATCAATAAAAGAAGGCTATAAATGATGATCCGTCTTTTGTATAAATCTACCAACTGCAGCGAGGATTTAATATGCACACGGCCACTTTTTTTTAAAAGATAGGGTGTAATGCTTCCTAACGCCATGGTCACACCCAAGAAAACCGATGAGGATGTTATACGATAAGCATTCCAAAGATTACTTAAAAAGAGCACCATATCAGAAAGATACAGCAAAACAACAAGTCCATAAAACCGAAAAACAAGTTCTTTGCGCATCTCTCCCCCCTCTCCGATTCTAAAAAGCCGTATTATGATTGATATACATATTGCAGAGCATGTCAAATATTTTCGATAGGGATATGATATAAACTTCAACGCAGACATTTATCGTAGTGATAGATCATTTTCGGGCGAATGAGTAACGAGGGAAACTGGTGTTTTTGCTTCTCCTATTATAAGGTAGCCCTTACCGATAATTCTTTTGCAAAGCTCATAATTTTGCGTACTATTTCATCTTCTAATCAACCCGCAGAATGGATTAGGCTTACCAGCACAAAAGCCTCTTTTTATTTTTCATATCATGCATTCTTCAAGCTCAATTGGTTGATTCACCACAAAATTCCTCATTTTTTCTGAAAAACGATGAAACACAACAATTTTACCTGAATGAGAAATGTTCCCCGCCTTTTGCCAACGATAAAGTTTTGGCAACCTTTTTCGTGAGGCTTGTAACGTAACTGAAATTAAAAAATCAGCGCACGGCTTAAGAAAATTAGCAGTAACGCGCGCTAGCTAACTCAGGCGCAACAATCTCACAACTCAAAGAATTTCTATATATAGAGAGATGATAATATGCCATCTCTCTATATATAGAAAAGCACAAATCGTAAAAAATTACTCTTGAAATTATAAAATAAGGTAGAGGCAACAAAATGTAGTAGAATCAATAATCATAAATTCCCTCTATCTTTGCTTAATATATTTATTTTGTTATAAATTTTATTCCAATCTTGGTAATAAAACTTTTGCATACAGTCCCCCCAAATGAGAACGCGATAACACAAGACTTCCACCATATTCATTGACCATATCTGAAACAATGGCTAACCCTAAACCCGTTCCCAGCTTAGTTTCATCAAACCGACGTCCCCTTTTTAAAGCTTCATCAATTTTATCTTCTGTTAAACCAGAACCATCATCTTCTACGAGAATACTAAAATATTCTGTTTCTTCAATATTCTCTTCTAAACGACAGGAGATTAAAACTTTTGTAAAAGACCACTGAGCAGCATTCTCAATCAAGTTTCCTACAATTTCTTCTAAATCTTCCCTTTCACCCGAAAAAATAATATCATCGCTATCCATAACAAATTGGAATTGTTTTTCAGGGTTAAGCTTTTTCATGACCCGTACCAAGCGGTTAATCACTCCGCGAACAGATGTGTGATAAATAATACTATCGCATTGTGCCGCGATCCGTGCACGCTGAAGATAATGATTTATCTGATTCTGCATTATTTTTGTTTGCTCTCTTAATAAAAGAGCCTGTTCTCCATACATCTTATCAATCTCATTCACAATCACTGATAGAGGTGTCTTCAATGAATGTGCAAGATTACCAACCTGTGTACGAAACCGTTCAATAATACGCTGATTATTATTGATGAGAGCATTCATCTCTTGTGCTAGCGGCATAACTTCGCTTACTAAATCTGTATTTATATAATGAACCTTACCTTCACGAATATCATTCAACGCACGTCGAATAAGCTTTAACGGTTGAAAACTAAAGAAAATAATAGCAATGTTGATAAAAACACTTCCTATCCCAAAACTCCAGAGAAAAATTTGTAACGTTCGCTTAAATTCCTGCACTTGTGCATGTGCCTCATCGATATTCCCCACAAGGCGAAAACGTGCAACATGATTTTGATTATCAAGAACAACATCACTCTCAATGACCTGTAAATTTTGACCATTTTTTCCCTTTATTCGATAAGAGCGAAAAAATTTGTTGTTAAAAGGCACATCAACATCGCTCGAAGAAAATATTTTCTCTGTTCCTAATGATGGGGATGTCAGTCTTCCCTTTAGATTATGTGAGATAGCAATAACTTCCCAATACCATCCTGTTGTTGGATCTGAATAACGAATATCATCAATTCCCGCACTTCCTCTCAAATTTCCTTCTAGTGAAACTGTAACTGTCGCAATAAGACTGTAAAGATGAGCAGAAAGAATGCGCTCCAGACTTTGTTCACTTGAGCGCCTATAAAACAAAATACTCACTGCAGAAATCGATGAAAGCGAAATAATAACCCATAATGTTGATAATATCATAACGCGTAAACTCAGAGATCTACTAACGAAAAAAAACAGCCTCCTAAACCAGTTATGCTTTTTTACAACATTCATTAATCACCTAGCGTTCTCACGCGATAACCCATCCCTCGAATAGTCTCAATCAAATCGACTCCAAGCTTTTTACGTAACCGACCGACAAAAACTTCTACCGTATTTGAATCCTTATCAAAATCCTGATCATAAAGGTGTTCGGTAAGTTCGGTTCTTGAAACAATCCTATCACAATGATGCATAAGATATGAAAGAAGTCTAAATTCATAGGATGTTAATTTTATCAACTGACCATCAACAAAAACACGAGAAGTTTTAGTATCCAATAAAACACGACCACAGCATAATGTGCTTGCCGCATGGCCAGTAGCTCGACGAATTAACGCCCGCAACCTTGCCATCACTTCCTCCAAGTGAAATGGCTTAACAACATAATCATCAGCACCTGCATCAATGCCACACACCTTATCAGACCAACGATCTCGCGCCGTTAGCATTAAAACAGGCATGGAATATCCTTCTTGACGCCACTTTTCAATAACACGAATTCCATCCATATATGGCAAACCGATATCGAGAATTACAGCATCATAAGACTCAGTGCTTCCTAAATAATAAGCCTCTTCACCATCGAAAGCACTATCCGAAACATATCCTGCACTTCTCACGGCTTCCGCTAATTGATGATTGAGATTCCGGTCATCTTCGACAATTAAAATACGCATTACAAAACCTGCTAAGTTTTAATCAATGGGGACAGAGATCTCAATACGGCGTAACTTTTCACCTTCACGAGCAGGCACAATAACCACAATCACACACGTATTTCTTCCATCCTTAACAACAGGTGTTGAGCGTACCAAAACCCCATTCTCTTGGTTAGCAATTTTCTTACCCACTTCAACACAACTAGAAGCCTGAACAGAATTTGCACCTAAAAAGATAGCTATTATTACAAATAAAAAAATTTTTCCTCTCATAGATGTCTTATAATCTATTCTCTCTGAATATAAAATGAATGATCTTTTTTATTTATAAAAATTATGCATGAAGGAGAAGCCTCCTTCTCTGTAATGAAATAATAAAGAGATTACATCGCCAAAGTTAATAATTTTAAAATAAACTCTTCTGTAAAAATTACACAATAATTGAAATAAAAAAGAGGTAAAAATGAACAAACTGAATATATTACCTACGATAAATCACCTCTCGTAATCTTATAATAAACTCTTTCTCTATTAGTACTATAGCAAAAAAATACTTTTACTCCATATAATCATTACAGATTTATTTGGTTGTGTCATTTTGTTATAGGCTCTCTTTACATGTTTGATTTTTTTAAAAAAAAGAAAGCAAAACATAATAAACTATTCCACAGTCCTCGACTCATTGAATTAGATGCATTGTTCGACACAGCGCTTTATCGCATCCGTTCTACTAACAATTTCTTTTGGAACAAAGCAAAAATCATCTCACAATATTTTCACGTCCGAGGATGGAAACGCTTTATAGTAGAAATCCTTGATGAGACACTGACATTAGGATTGATTGGTTTTACTCTTTTTACTCTTGTAGGTATTTCAGTTTTTGAATTAACAAAAAAAGATTGGTATTCTCTTAAAAAATTTTCCATTCTTTTTTTAGACCGGTATGAAAATCCCATCGGGTATCGTGGGGCATTACCAGCTATATCTGTCCCTGTTGAAGAAATGCCCGATTATGTTATTAAAGCTGTTCTCGCAACCGAAGACAGACGTTTTTTTAATCACTGGGGTATTGATTTACAAGGTCTTACACGAGCAATCACAGAAAATATGCAAGCTAAGAATGTAGTTCAAGGTGGTTCAACCCTTACACAACAACTAGCTAAAAATTTATTTTTAACAAATGAAAGAACTATAACACGCAAAATCAAAGAAGCTTATCTTGCCCTTTGGTTAGAAGCAAATTTTAGCAAAAAACAGATTTTGCAACTTTATCTTGACCGTGCCTATATGGGCGGAAATAGTTTTGGTATTGCGGCAGCGGCAAAATTTTATTTTGGCAAAGAGATAAGCAATCTTTCCCTTAGTGAATCGGCTATGTTAGCAGGACTCTTCAAAGCTCCAAGCAAATATGCTCCTCATAGCCACCTCTTTGCTGCCCAAACACGTGCTAATGTAGTCCTTGCTAATCTTGTTAATAGCGGTTTTATGACTGAAAGCCAAATTATCAACGCTCATCGTCATCCGGCAAAAGCACTTACAAAAATAAAAAATACTGAACCTGATTATTTTCTTGATTGGGCATTCGACGAAGTCAAAAAAATGAGTAGCCAACTTCCAAGCCGTAATCTGATCATTCAAACGACTCTCGATCCGAACATTCAAAGAGCAGCAGAAGAAGCAATCACATATCATTTACAACAATATGGTCAACAATACCGCGTAACACAAGCTGCAACAGTTATCCTTGACAATAACGGAGCTGTCTGTGCAATTGTTGGAGGATTGGATTACAGTAAAAGCCAATTTAACAGAGCAACACAAGGTGGACGGCAACCTGGTTCTTCATTCAAACCTTATGTTTACGCAGCTGCAATGGAACATGGTCTGTCACCCTCAACAATCGTCTTAGATGCTCCTATCAATTGGGGAGGATGGTCACCCAAAAATAACTCTGGACATTATCTTGGCAAAATTGATTTAGCAACAGCTTTAGCTTTTTCCATCAATACCGTGCCTGTCTATCTTACCTATCAATATCTTAACCGCGATACCCAACCGATCATAGATCTGATCAAAAATATGGGAATCAACGCACATATCTTATCACACAAAACTATGGTTCTAGGCACATCCAATATGACACCTATGGATCAGGCAACTGGTTTTAATGTCTTTGCAAATGGAGGTCTAGCTGGAAATCTCCATGGTTTCACACAAATCAGAACAACAGATGGACAGATCGTGTGGGATTTTGAACATAACGGTCATAAACTTCATCGAGTCCTCAGTGAACAATCAGCAGCTTATATGAACCAAATGATGGTTGGTGTTACAACGCGAGGATCTGGTAAACGCGCTGCCCTCCCCATGACTCTTGTTGCTGGAAAAACTGGAACATCACAATCCTATCGCGATGCATGGTTTGTTGGTTTTACTGGTAATTATACGGGAGCTGTATGGATGGGCAATGATAATTTTTCACCAATGAATCGTGCTTTTGGTGGTGGTGTTCCTGCTATGATATGGCATAGCATCATGCTTTCTGCACATCAAAATATCATGCTCAAACAACTCTATGGTGTCAAAGACTCTCTGCTCCCTTATCAACCATCACCGCCCTCTTCACACAATGATTCTGAGTTTTCACCAAAAATACCCTATACGCTTTCCCCTGAAACATTAAATATTATACGTCTGATTAACAAAGATCTAAAAAAATCATCTGCAATCTCTTTGAAGCTGGAAACAGTTGGAGCTTTAACGCATTGAATTCGAGATATCCTATAATGTTTGTCAAGATCATGATTCCCTTTTTCATTTTTTCTTTTTCCATTTTATGTGGAACCCTGAGTGTTGATTATGTACTCAATTCCTTTAATAATTTTGGACGCTTTAAAATTGGACAATGGAGTGCTTATCCTCAAGTGGGAACGTCTAACACTGATCCTTATACTCGCGCACGGACTGCTAAACGAGGTGATATTTCAATTGGACGTACAGAAGGTTTTATTTTCCAAATTTGGAAAGATAACCATGGACGTCCATTAATCCCCCATTGTCACTACTTAATTAAAGGCTATATCCCTGAAACTCGATTTTTTACCCTTTATACAGCTGACAGATCACTCAAACCGTATACTTCATCCAAAGAAATACCGTTCGAACTCTACACCAACAATATTATCTATGAAAGTGATGGTTCATTCCGCATCAATATTTCACAAAAACCGCAACCCGGCAATTGGCTTGCAACGGTTAGTCAAAAAGAATTCGGGCTTATCCTCACCTTATACGACACCTCAATCATCTCCACAACGGCATTGCAAAAGCTTACGATGCCATCAGTGGAGAAAATTCCATCAGGACCAATAAACTGTGATTAAATTCATTTACATCGGACTTCTTGCAATCATTGGCGCTGTCATTGTTCATATTTGTGTTCTCTTTCTAATACCCTATTGGACGCAAAATAATATCTGGACAGAACTTAAAAAATCGGGAGCTCCTTATCAATTCGTTGACTTAGATGCTCAAAATCCTATTCAACAATCTACTGATCCATTTTTTCTTCTTAAAGTTTGTAGATTTGATCTTGAAAATGGCCCTGTCCATTTAAAGGCTTCAAAAACAACACAATTTTGGTCACTAGCAGCCTACACATATGACGGGCTTATTTTCTATAGCCTTAATGACCAAACAGCTCCTGATGCTGCACTCGATCTCATCATTGGAAAACCAATACAAATTATAGAGCTCAAACAATCAAAACCTAAAAACAATATCAATTCAGTTTTGGTCGCTAAAAATATAAATAAAGGTTTTGCACTCTTACGCATTTTCGCTCCCTCTTTGCTTGCAAAAAAAGAAAGCGAAGCCTTTTTTACAACTGCAACCTGTCGCAGATTGAATGAATAAAAGCGTCTTAAAATAGTTGTTTTTACTCTTCATCAATTAAATCTTATCATGAAGATATAATTCTTGTTCAAACTTTTAAAAAACTAAATTTTTTATTGAAGTAAAAAAATTATTCATCATGATTGCCATAACAATTGCCTCTCGAAATATAAATCGAGTACACAAAGATATAAAAAACAGTATATTAATTATAAATATGAAAGAGAAGGCAATCCTTGTTGCAGGAAATTATCTCTTAGTCGAATAGAAAAGCATCCCTTTGCTTCCCCCAATAATAAAGATAGCTAAAATTCTGTACAAACAAACTTGTAGAAGCCTTACAGCTTGTCCTCTGAATTTATTCTATATGATTACAAATTATTCTCGTAACAATTAGATCAATACGATAATAAACTATAGAAAGAATAATTATTGCCTTCAATGAATTCGTCAAAATAATTATTTGGAAATTAATGAAACACTTCACATCCTTGACCTCAAAAATAAGTGCTTTACTTTTGTTGTATGACCAAAAGCTTTTTAAGATATAAAATCTGAAGAGAGCTTTTCTTAAGGGTCACAATTGAGGGGAAGAGAATTTCATGAGAAAAAAATATGTTCGGTTAATTTCAAGGGCAGCAGTGTGGTCCCCTCGTTTTAGCGGGTTAGCATTTTTTATTTTGTTATTTTCAATGCTTTTACAACGTTTTTCTGTAATTCATGCCGTCGATTTCATAGTTTTAATAGTTATTTCTGCCTGCTGTATTGCTGTTTCTCTTTTTCTTGCATTCAAAGCGCTTTATAGTTTATGGGTGTACGGTGCTCTAGGTGGAATGAAAGCTTTAAAAGGGATTATTTATTCCTTAATTTCTGGCACACCATTAGTCTTATTTTTTTGGTTTTGGTTTACTTTACCAGCTCTTCATGATGTCTCTACTGATACACGAAGACCACCAGCTTTTTTTCGCACAACACGCCCCAATGATGCTTTACCGCTTAAGAGTGTTTTAACCGAACAAACAGCCTTACAGATGTTACAATGGCCGGACCTGTCAGGACGTCGTTATGATGGCTCACCTGAACGTATTCGTCAATCTGTTCTCAATGTATTAGAAACTTATGGCTGGCCTGTTGTGGCTCAAAGAGAGTTTACAGAAAAAGAAAATGAGATTTATATTGAAACGATAGCGAAAACTTTTTACCTTGGCTTTATTTCAGACATTGTCATCCGTTTAACTGATGAAGGGGATACAACTTTTGTTGATATGCGCTCCGCTTCTCGTTATTTGCCAAGAGATTTGGGAACAAATGCTGCTTTTATTATTGAGTTTGTGGATGCACTTGATACAGAAGTCGCTTCCCTCCCCCTTTCTCAAGATGATGAGTAAAGACTTAACAATGACATTCCCTTTAATAAACAGCTTATTTCTCAATGAAGTTCAATACGGACGAGAGTGAATAGATCAGCTCTAAATTTTCAACACTTAACCTACATATTTTAAAAACTATTGATTAATTTAATAACAATTTTTAGCTCTTTGTCTTGGTTATTTTAATAGTTTTATCATTTCACTCTCTGTGCTTTTATAAAATAAAATATCAAAAACATTATTATATAAAGATAATAAATAATCATTTTTCATATAAATAACGTATACAAATAAAAACTGTTATAGAAAGTAATATAACAAATATAATGAAAAAAAATGTGCTTAAAAAAATTTTTTTCACAATTTCTTTATTACTATAACCTTTAAATTTATAATGTAAAAACATGGCATAGAAAAATATAAAGAAAGCACATGTAGAAGATAATAATTCTGCAATAATACGAATAATATCACTCATAAAAAATCCAAATTAAATATATAGATAACAAATAAAATTTCCAAATTAATAATGAATAATCATTGTTCATAGAAATAACGTATATAAATAAAAAGTGTCATAGAAAATAATATAACGAACAAAAATATTCTTAACAAAATTTTTTTCCAAATTTCTTTTTTACTATAACCTTTAGATTTATAATATGAAAACAATGTATAGAAAAATATAAATAAAGCACCTATAGAAAATAATAATTCTAAAATAATACGAATAAGATCATTCATAAAAAAAATCCAAATTAAATATATAATTTTGTAAAATTATGCACCTAAACCTTCCTGTCAAGTTTGTAGACACATAATTATGCCTACAAGCTTGTTCATTTTAGAAATATCTGCTGATTTTTATATTAGCGATAACATCCATAGGCTGTATTTCCTATACCTGTGGCAAATCCTACTGTAGAGCCAACTCTTCCTCCTAATGATAGACCTTCCAAAGCGCCTATTGGTCCTCCAACTGACCACCCCATAAGTCCACCAACTACCACTCCCATATCATGTCCCCTATGTCCCATTGAAAATCCTGCAGAGAGATAATCTCCAACAGTACACCCAGGTCGTGATCCACTACTTGAAAAATTCATTGATGAAATATTTGACCAAGTATTAGAAACATAAGACCTACCATTAGAAAAAATAGAACCAAACATAATAAGTCCTCTTTTAATTATTAAAATGACGTATCATTATGATACAGAAAATTTGTTACCATGCATCGCAAATTAGTGTCAAACATAATTTGAACAAAATTTAAATTTTTCTTTTACAAAAAAATAAATACATTATGTGTATATTGTTATAAACAAACTATATTTTTAAATTAAGAATAATTTTGATTTACAATAATGTTTAAATATGAGACATGATACAAAGTTTTCTCTTAACAAAATAATAAAATTAAATGAGCAATTCATCCGAAAAACTAGTATCCTTCTCTTGGTTTACTAAAACTACCAAGAAATATATTCATTATGTTATTGAACTCAGTCTTGTGGCTATTGTTTTGCGCTTACTTGGCTTGGTCAATCCTTTTATTTTCCAAGCGATTATCGACCGTATCTTACCCTTTCAGCGTGTAGAAAGCCTTTATATTATCGTTGTCATTATGATTGCTATCATGCTGTTTAGCACAGCTCTTAGCTCCCTCTCGGGCTATTTAGGAGCTTATTTAGCCAATCGGCTGACTCTAGAATTTGCACGTCGTATTTACACCCATGTGTTAAGCCTCTCATTACCTGTCTTATCCACTTGGCAAGTAGGGGAACTGTTCACACGAATCGGAGAAGTTGATACAATTCGTGGCTTTTTAACGGGAACCATTGCGACAACCGTCCTGAATGTTCTTTTTGCCATTATTTATATTGCTGCACTCTTTTCCATTAGTCCGAAACTTACCTTTATTGTCCTTATTATTTTACCCTTGCAAATGGGCTCTTTAGCGTTGGTCGGTCCCTTCTTGCGCCGCCAATTACGCCGTACTTTCACTTTGCAAGCTGCTCATAAATCGCGTCTTATTGAAAGTTTTACTAACCTTGAAGCCATAAAAGCGCATGTAAAAGAGCCAGCTCATACAAGACGCATGCAAGAAACTTTAACTCGTAGTTTGGATCAAAGCCTTACAACCAGTAAATTACATCTTTTAAATGGGGCCATGAGTCATATTTTTGGCGATCTTTTCACTATCTTTATTATCTTCTTTGGTGCTCAAGCTGTTCTTCAAAACCAAATCACGTTAGGGCAACTTATTGCTTTTCATCTCCTTGCCGGTAATGTTTCTGGTCCTATCTTAAGTCTTGCCTCTTTATGGGAAGAATGGCAGCACTTAAAAATCTCTCGCCTTCGTTTGGGCGATATTCTTAATACCCCATCAGAATGGGAAGAAGAAAAACCTTCTCTTCAGCTTACCACAACGCCCCTTCTTGAAGCCAACGACCTTTGTTTTTCTTACGGAGAGAAACCAATTATCAACCACCTTAATATCTGTTTACAAGTTGGACAACCGATTATGTTGCTTGGTCCTTCAGGATGTGGAAAAACAACCTTGGCTAAGCTCCTTTGTGGTCTCTATCCCCCAACAAGTGGAAAAATATTCATTAACAATCAACCTTTACAGAATTTTGATATCCGTAGCGTGCGTGAAACAATCGCTTATTTTCCGCAAAATCCTTGCCTTTTTTCCGGAACCATTCTTGAAAATATGCTTCTTGCTAAACCAGATGCCACAAAAGATGAAATCGACGCTGCATTGTATGCTAGCGCTTGTCAAGATTTGATTGCTCAGTTACCACAAGGACTAGAAACACAAGTGGGAGAGCAAGGTGGATTTTTATCAGGTGGTCAACGCCAACGCTTGGCTTTAGCTTGTTTTTTTCTCATAAACCCAAGCCTTCTTATTTTGGATGAGCCAACCTCCGCATTGGATGATACTGTCAGTGCACAGATTGTTGAGCATTTATATCAGCTTTCGCAAGAGCACATCGTTCTCGTTATTACCCACAAACGTGATCTTTTTCCTCAGCACGCAACTGTCTTACACTTTTCTGATCTGGAGGCGAAAAATGGCGGATAAAACACCTCGTTTACGCCCTTTGTCCCCAACGCTTCATATGGTGGTTGCCGTTTTAGTCACCTTATTCCTCTTTATTGTAATTGGTAGCTTTGTTACAAAAACAGAAATCGTTGCACGGGGGCAAGGAACGGTCATTCCCAGCGCCTATGTTCAGCTAGTGCAAGCACAAAATACAGGCCGTATTGAGAAAATTCTAGTAAAAGAAGGACAATTTGTTCATCAAGGGGATCTCCTTATCCAATTGGATCCGCGCGAAGCTCTTAATGAGCGCGCACGCGTTCAAGCCGAGATTGCACAGCAAATCCTTCAAGCACAAATCGCAACTGCTATTTTAACAGCTTTGCGTGAAAGTGATCCTTTAGATAAAGATTTTCTGACCAAAGGGCTTGCCTATCTACAAGTTGTCCCCTCTTCTGGAAACAAGACTGCAAAAATGGAAGGGGAAAAACTCATTAGCGCTACCCTTCAATCTCTACAAGATAAATTAAGAGCACTAAAAGCACAAGAAAACCGCATCGAGCGCAGCGGTGCAACACAACATGCACAATTAGATAGATTAGAGGATGACCGTCAATTAACTCAAGAAAAACTAAAAGCTGCAAAAAGCCTGATGGAAACAAAAGTTATCAGCCAAGCAATGTATTTAGAACGTTTACACGATTTCAGAAATGTGGAACATGAAATTTTAACCAATCAAAAGCGCCTAGAAGAAAACACCGCTGAAATAGAGACCCTCCGCCAACAACGACAAAGCCTCATTTCCGATGAAATCGCCCGCTATCGCCAACTTTCTCGTGAAACAGAATTGAATCTTCAAGGGTTAAAAGCAAAACTTGATAGCACTCAATATCGCCTTGACCACTTATCACTCTATGCACCCGTTGATGGGCGCATTGATGATTTAAGTATCCACACTTTGGGCGGCTTTATCGAAGCTGGAAAAACTCTCATGCGTATTGTCCCTGTCACAGGCGGACTCATTGTTGAAGCCTTTTTTGATAACCGAGATATTGGCTTTTTGGAAAAAGACCAACGTGCTTATGTAAAGTTTTCCGCCTTTCCTCCTGAACGTTTCGGTGTTATTTACGGTACCGTTGTTAATGTAGGCGCTACAGCGCGCTATGATAAAGAAATTAATGGAGCTTATGCAGTTTTAATCAAAATTGACCAAGATCATCTCAATTTGAATGGTAAACAGCTTAAATTTATCCCCGGTATGACCGTGACAGCTGATGTCATTACAGCAAAACGGCGTTTAATTTCCTACTTCTTTGAGCCTATCACTAAAATTTTAGAACAATCTCTACAGGAAAGATAATGTGTGTAAATGAAAATCCTTCACCATCGATCATAGACCCTCTTACAGCTTTAGGAGCTATGGTGGTTTTAATGCTTCAATCCCCCTTACACCGCCGCTGGCGGATTTGGGATATCGAATTTAATATAGGATCAGCCTTACGCACTGGGCAATACAGGCTCTATAAAAATGAGGGTGGAGAATTTTGCGCCTTTGTCACTTGGGCTTTTTTAGATGAGAAAAATCATCACTCTATGCTTGAAAAAGGAGAGCTTTTGCCTCATGCTAATTGGCAAGGGGGAGAATATATGTGGTTTATTGATTATGTAGCTCCATATGGTAATGCTGCTCGTATCGTACGCGATATGCAACGGCATGTGTTCCCTCATCAAAAATATTGTTACGCTATCCGACGTAATGAAGACGGTGGAATACGCAAAATTACCCGCTGGTGTTGCCATAGAGAACAAAATCCATCACTGTAGATTTCATATTCCGCATTGATAGAATCACTCATCCCCTCTCTCTCATACGCTTCTTATGAATGAGAACTTCCAAAAATCAATTTTTGGGAAAGTATTTGTCTCTATTAAATGCTAGTGCCCCTAGTTTAAGCTACCCACCAGTAATATTTTTAACATACTCAAATAAGAGAGAAATGGTTATAGATAATTATAAATTAGCCATCCCCCCACAAGCTCATTAAAGCTTTGTCCTTAAATTTTCTCTTTAAAATTGATTTGATTAAATATTGGCTGGGGGTACCTGGATTCGAATCTTAAATTTAATTGCAATAACATATTGATTTTATTGATATTTTTTAATGGTCAGGGACCTTGTAATAAGGTGCGGGAATAGGATTTTCTAACACTCCTCCGCAACACGAGCATTTTTTTGGCTTTTCTCTTCTCTAATCGCTTCTAATATTCCTTTGAAGGATTCCAAATCCTGTTGTGAAAAAACCTTTAAAAGTCTCGTAAACATACCAACAGTTTCACGACACAATGGATTAGAAGATTTGATGATAAAACTACCGCGACAAACATCCGCTTCTCTCCTTAAACGAGCGGCTACTGATTACAGAACTAAAGCCCAAGGCAACAGATTATTTGCGTAATTTATTTATTTTGTTGCTTGACAACATGGCATCAATGTGTCTAGTATCGAATCAGGTGCCTAAGAAACACCTTAAATCGATAGCGGATAGATTGCCGAAACAGTCTTTTCTCCGCCAATTAAAAGCTTTGACTCATTATATGTTACACGCATATAATGTCCTCGTCGGGTGTAGTTGCGCTATACAATACCCTTATGGGAAAAGCACAACGACGGACTATCGACCGTGTTTCTTAGCACCCGGCATTCCTCTGGAGTGTCAATAAGAAACCCCTAATCGATAGGAGTTCACAATGAACACACTTATAGAAATTAGAGAACAGGTTATTGATCAGGAAACTGTTCAAACGGTCAACGCACGTGAGTTGCATGCATTTTTAAACATCACATCAAAGTTTGCAGACTGGATTAAAAATCGCATAAAAGAATGTAAGTTTCGAGAAAACAAAGACTTTGTAACGCTTTCTAAAAATTTAGAAAACGGTGGAAAAGTAAAAGAGTACTACCTAACTTTAGACATGGCTAAACATCTTTCGATGATCGAGCGTAATGACAAAGGGCACCAAGCAAGAGAGTATTTTATCGAATGTGAAAAACTTGCAAAGCAAGTAACAACACCACAGATTGATTATTCAAGTCCACAAGTGATGTTAGGTGTCTTAACACATCTAAAAAACGAAAATGAACGTAAAGACATCATAATTGCAGAGTTAGAACCCAAGGCAAAAGCACTTGATGGTTTGAAACGTTCTGATGGTTTGTTTGGTTTGATTGAAGCCGCAAAGATGCTTGAAGTCCGACCTAAGGACTTAACCGATTATTTGCGTAACCATGATTGGGTCTATCGAAGGGCTCCGGGGGCTCCTTTGTTACCATATCAGGATAAGATCAAGAAAGGTTTGATGGATTGCCCTGCTATTACTATTCAAAGACCCGATGGGACAGAAAAGGTGCTCCCTTCCACAAAAATCACATCTAGAGGATTGGCTTGCTTGAGACAACAAATCCATGGAGGTGTGCAATGAATACCAGTATCGATTTTTTATGCGATTTGTGGATGGCGTTGTTTCAGTTTTCTGATCGTGATGATATTGAAGATAAGGATTTTAATGCTTTAATTGAAACCATGGATGCAATAGAAAAGGCTTTGATTTTAAAACTTCAAGATGAATCGCCAAATGCACTCAGAATTCTAGCAATGATTACAAATTTTGGGACTTTAAAACCTCCTCCAATTATGGAGCCTTTGTTGAAAACTTATGAACCAAATTTGGATAACTCTATTAAAAAGGTTGCTTAAGTAAAACATATCCCTTCCCACTTCAAAAGTGGGGAGGGAATAAATCTTTTAGTTTTTCGAAAACCACTGTTTTAAATGTGCAAAGACATTGTCTATCGCATCCATAAGTCGGGCAAAGTCAAGGAGAAGTAAAAAGAGAAAAAAGGCTATCCACTTCATCAAGCGAGACATCATTTTTACACTTTGATAGGTGATGATCATTTCTTGAAGCATTTCTTTTTCTGCTTCTGTGAGTTCCGCGTGCTTTTCAGTTTTTTTTCTAGCCATGTTTCCACCCACACAGGTACTCTCCTTGCTTGTTATGCTTTAAGATTTCTCTTGCTAAGTTTGAACTGATGGCATGCAAATCTTGGCTTTCCAAATATATCGGCAACCACCCCACACAAGAAGAAGCAACTTTATTTGTCGCGCAACCAGTGAGAGAGAGCAGTACGAACATCAGCATCACTTTTTTGATTAATTTCATTTTCTACCTCAAGCCGTGTTGTTGCACTCTTTAAAATCTTCTCTGTTTGCTTTTGCTGTTCAGTCTTTTTGCCAAGAACAAAAGCTTTTGCTACAATCATAAAAAAAGCGGCTAAAACCGCACCTGTTAGCATTAGATTTCTTTTCATCCATAAAATCAAAAGCGTTGCTCCTGAAAGCGTTTGGCGACAAAAACAATCCCTGCACAGGCGGCTAAGACCATCATGGTTGCTAATGCCCATTGGATGGGACCATTTCCTGCTAACAAGCCGCCAAGCCCTGAGAAAGAACCAATGATGGGAGCAAGCGCTTCTGCTTTGAAAATCCCTGTTGGCTGTTTAGTTTCCACCGGTTGATAATTTGAGGAAACATGAGCGCCTTTTGCCCATAAACCTGCTTCTGCTGCACGCCGGTGCACGAGACCTTGAAGACGCTTACCGCCTGCTTTAGTCCATTTTTGTAATTCAGAGGGCACCGCTTCATAATCACCCCGATTAAGCTTTTTTAGCAATGTAGAGTTTTGGAAAGCTATCACACCTATATTATAACAAAAAGAAACAAGAGCGCCGAACTGTTCGTCGCTTAGATTCACACAAACCGCCCTTTCTACTGCCGTCTCATATTGCCGCAAATCTGCTAAAAGTATGGTTTCAGCTTTTTTTTCTGTAATCACCATCCCTTCCACAACTGTTGGTTGACCAGCTTTTTGCGTATGACCATAGCCAATTGTCCACACACCAGAGACATCTTGATAAGCCTTTAAGCGTAAACCTTCCCATTGTTTTAAATAGTATAGACAATCTTTACTGATTTTTCGTGCCATTGTTTCATTCCATCCTATAAATATACCTTAATGAGTATTGCGCCATTTCCACCATCGCCACCAATTTTATCACCGCCAGGTTTTCCATCGAAATATCCACCGCCGCCGCCGCCAGCTCCGCGACCACCACGACCACCTCTACCACCTTTGTAACTCTCACCACCTTGCCCCATGATAGAGCCATTACCTTGTCCACCGCCGCCGCCGCCGCCACCAAGAAAAGAGCTTCCACCAGTACCAGCTCTCTTGCCGTCTATTCCACTCCCACCACCATTACCACCCGAAAAAATAAAGCTCTCGCCACTGTTACCATCTCTATTTGCTCCTCCATCCCCGCCCTTTCCTCCAAAGTTAACTAAAATCATAGAGACGGAATATCCTCCTTCTGCAGTAAGAAGCCCTTTGATAACTGTTCTTCCACCATTGCACAAAATGTTGCTGTCATTGCCTTTGCCACCAAGACCAATGTAAGCTTTTTTCGATTGCTTAATATCAGTCCCTTTGACTTTTACATGCACACATTGACCGCCACCGCCGCCGCCATTCTTAACGCCACCCCCACCCCCACCCCAAGCCCATATTTCAAGTTCAGTGTCATCAGTGATCCCTTCGGGCCAAGGAATATCTCCACTTTCTGTCATGAGGATTTCGATAGGTTTGCATCCACCACCATTACTATTGCTTTTTGAACTATTGGCTTTAATCGAAGCAAGCAAGTCGACAGGTGAGATAAGTGCATCTATTGTTTTGGTGCCATCAATCCAGTCTTGTTTTGCAAGAGGTTGAATGAGATCAACTCGTTTCTGTACACTATATGCTGTATCTTGCGCTTTATTGGCTATCGTTTGTGCTGTGGTAGCAAGAGCTTTTGCATCCGTAGCATTTGTTTTTGCAACCTTAGCTATATCGAATGCATTTTCTGCTGTCTCTTTCGCTTTACCTGCAACACTAAAACAATCTTGAACTGTATTTTGTACTTTATCTGCTGTTTTTTGTGCTAAACTTGCTACAGATTGTGCATCTTTCGCTGTACTTAATGCGACACCGGCAACGTCCTTTGCCTCTCTTGCTGTCTTAAGCCCCTGTTGGGCACTTTCCTTTGCGTTTTGTGCCTTGTCTTCAATTTCATCAATTTTTGCAACCTGTGCACGCTCTTGAGATGTGAAAATCAGATGGTTTTCTCCCTCTCTCATATTCTCCATATCAAAAGCATCTTTTGCTATTTTGTTCGGATCATAGACTGCCTTTGACATACCAAGAGATTTTGATAAGGAAAAATAATTGATGGTATTTTTCAATTCTATGGGAGAGATAGGATAACGAACGCTTTCGTCGCCCATATGCCACTTTTCTATTGTTGGTCTGTCAACACTCAACCACTGCAACTTTAACCTTTCTTCTGGGGTCAAAATCTTTTTGGAAGTCCCCTCATGCATATTTTCCATAGAAAATGCATTTGCCCTCACATTGTCGGGGTCATAGAGAGCAGCTTTCATATCACCAATTCCTAAAGGTGACATTTTTATCCAGCCAGCACCTGATAACAGAGTATTCTCACTCGCTATTCCACTTGCTTTAATATCATTAACAGTGACTTTATCTTTGTAAGCAAGGGCTCCAATATCTCTCTTTGCAACAGCATCATCAGCTTTTTTTCCTTGAGCCGCGGTTGCAAAATATTCTACCTCATAAGCAGCAGCACTGCCTACTGAAACAGGTGCAAGAGCTTTACTGTTTAAAATACCTTCTTTGACTTCTTCTTTTGTTGCTGGTTCCAAGGCAAATTGATGTGTGTGATAGGGAATCGGCATCGCATTTTATTCCTTAATAAGCTATTTTTTAGGGTGTAGGAGAGACAAAGACTGCAATTGCAATTCATCAATGATCTTTTGCATGGTCTCTATGCGTTTATCTGTCGCTTCTTGATATTTTTCCAAAATGCTTAAAAGATCACGCTGAACATCATTTTTGACAAGATCAAGAATCTTATTCAATGGCGCATGAACCATCCTATTGCTTGCATAAAAAAGGACGCGGATTTGCTCCGCGTCCGCAATATCATCAATAGCAGACGGATTATTGATCATATGAAAACCTTATGTCTTTATGGCATAAACAACTGTTGCATTAATAGGACGCGTTTCTGCTTCACCTGTTGAAGAAATGATTACCTTGTGCGTATGCGCACCAGCTGAACTTGTTGTTCCCTTAAACGACGTAGGGTCATAAATTGGATTTCTTCTGCCTATCCTATCAGCAAATCTTCCAAATCCATCATAGGTATATGAATGACTGTGCTCTCCTGCCTCTTCAATAGTGCAGGCATGTGTATGCGCTTTAATGCTATCTTGCTGTAGGACAGCAAATTTTCTACTTCTGTCTAAACCACGACCATCATCAAAACCTCGTAAAAACATTCCCCTAAAGTCTGGAACTCTAAAGGTTGTCTCACTGCTTTTCCCCCATTGATCACCGATAGCATTGAACAATTGTGGATAATCCTTCCGCTCATAAGTAGCGCCATCGCATAAAAGCCAACCACTTGGTACTTTTTGCATAGCAAAACTTGCAATAAACCCACAAGGAAAGGTTTCTATTTTCGGTGGTGGAATGGGGGTAGGATTTAAAAGGTACCAACCATCAAGATCTTTTGTTGAGGAACCATCATTATAGACGATTTCATAAATACCACCCCTTTGTAATTCACCCCCTTCTAAAGGCACTATCCCCATGTTGGTGACTTTATAGAGTGTTTTTGCTCCTAGGTTATTAATGTTTATTGTTGACGTGCCAACATTCATTCCACGCGCTTTAAAGCGGATCATAATATCGTTTTTGTATTTCGCTATGGATGAAACTGTCGTTAACGTGATTAATGTTGTTTTTTCTTTGACATTCACTATAAACTTTGAGTCAAGAGAACCACCATTATCGGCAAGATATTCCCGTACACGCTGCATCATGACACGGGCACTATCATTGACAGAACTAGGCGGCTGTCCTTCTGCCCAATTAATAAGACTATCTGAATTGGCATTTTTATCAGCTGCCAGTGACCAGTCATAAATATCAGACATAATAAGCCCCCGTTCTTCTTAATAACTCTTCGCGCAATTGCTTTTCTTTTTGTCGCCCATAAGAACCAATAGACTGTTGTCTAGACGGATCAATCAGGGGTGTTAAATCTACAGGGCGTGCATTCGATTGTGAGAAACCCGCTGTGATTGGTTGTTGTAACATTTGTTGCTGAGCCAGCTGCATTTGTTGATTTTGTTTTTCTCCACTCTCTCTCATTAAATGAAGCAATCCAGCCACACCCTTTTTCAGAGAACCAACATCAAAGCTTTGTGCTTGCAATGGTGTGCTTTCCATAATCTGTTCTGTTAAGTTCTCTCTACTTTCAGGTGCCATCATTCTGTTTGAGAATGACCTGTGATATGCCATTAATTGGTTGTCTCCTTGATCATCTTGATTCCCTTGCATTGTCTTTTGAAGCCTCTCAAACCCACGCAATGGAACCATCTCGTTTGGAGCTTCTTGCCTATTGCTTTGGCTTTGTTGTATCGGTCTCTTCAAAGCATCTTCCGTTTTGTTGTACAGTTGATAAATATGATTCATAAAATCCTCTGCTGTAGCTTCGCTGTGACCACCATTGAGTGTCACTGCCTGTTGCCCCAATAATTGTCTCGCTAGCACATGTGGATTTTTGATAAGTTTTACAGCCCCTGCTGGTCCTTGTTGATGTGCAAGATAAAGCTCTGCCTCTGATGGCTCTCTGCCTAACGCTGTTTGCAGATAACGCGTATTGTCCTTTGTCAATCGCGCCATAGCATCGGTTGCTTGAAAGGGATCAAATTTGTCATTCAATTGATATTGTTTCGCTGTTGAATCTAAAAACTGATAGAGCCCCCCTGCACTACTGTTTTTATTTCTTGCATTGGGGTTACCATTACTTTCTATGAGTGCGACACGTGCAAGAAAGCTTTCCGGCAAACCATATTTTTGTGCTGCCTGTGAGAGTGCATGCTTCACATGGGGATGAAAATTGATCATTAGTTTATAACCATTCTATCAACACTGCTATTCAAAAGAATTCCAAGAAAATTAATGAATTTTGTGTGATCTTCTCGTGTTATTAAGCGTTTTTTTTCTGCTTCATGAAACTTCTTAATTAATTCAACAGCTTTTTCCCTTGCCAACCCAAACTCTCCTTTTTCCCGTGCTGTTATGAGAGCCGCAATATCTCTTTCAGTCCTTTTATGGACTCTTAACAGTTTGCGTATCCATTGCCCTGTGAGAAGTTTCATTCCTGCCTTGGTTGGAGTAAGGCTCCCTATATTTGCAACTTGTTGTGCTGCTTTTTCTCCTACTTCCCCCATATGGTTTGGCAATCGTGCAAAGAGCCTTGACCTCTCTACTTCTGGACGCAATATTTTCATAAGTTGCTTGGCTTTATCCTCACCAAAAATATGCTGTAATTTTTCTTGACCATTTTTTGTGTCAAACAAACTCAAAAGATTGTGTTCAAAATTTTGTGCATTACCTGCCGCATGCTCTACTTGCCACCGTATCCCTTTTTGAAACGCATCTTTTTCCATCAACCCCAAATTCGAAAGTTGACTGTTGATTGTCTCAAGATCAACACTCTTCTTCAGTGCTTGTTTTCCTTGCTCTAAAGCGTCACCAATTGTGCGTTCGTCATAATAAATTTTCCGTGCTTTAGCATAATCTGGAGATGACGTATCCAAAACATCCAGAATACGTTGTTTAAAATCCGTTAAATCTCGAGCATATCCCCATTTCCCTTTGATACGAGCAGAATTAATTTGATCATCCAAAACCTCTTTCATCTTATGCAAAATCCGCATATTCAGCTTTGGATATCCATTATTCCCTATAACTGTTGCATCCACTTCATTTGGCATTTGTGCAATTGCTTTTTTGTATGCTTTTTGAAAGGCGGGGTTTTTTTGCAAGCGCGATAAATCTTCACTTACAACATTTGAAATAGGAGCAGCTTTCGCCCTCTCATAAAACGGTTCAGACTTTTTCAGCGCTTGATTGATAATCTCTTGCTTTAAATCGAGCGTATCGACTTTGGAACCCATCACTTTTGTCAACGCATCCTTTACCCGCATAGCACTCGCATCTTGCCTTTCATTCAAGCGATTACTTATGAGCGAATATGTATCATGATCTTTTTTTGCTGCCTCAAAAGCTCTTGCAGTAAGCCCATCATGAAGATCAATAATCATTGAATCAGGACCACGCTGTTTTAATGCCCTCTCAAGCTTATCAACACCTTCATCCCCTAAAGTACGGCTTATATCCCTCAATGCTCTGTTGCTTATTTTAAATGCCTCTTTTTCTGGCATTTGCGCTGCTTTTGCTGCCATTTCCGCTGGACTTATAGGTCCTCTCAATGCTGCTTTAAGTGATTTTGTAACAAAAGGTGTCACTTTTGATACACCATGGGCAACAAGCGGTGTTGCAACGCCTAACGCTGCACCAAATCCAGCAGACACGAGAGTATCCGCCAACCCCTCTCCCTCACCACTGCCTGCTATCCCACCATAAATGGCTCCAGCTTTTGCTGCCCGCATCAAACTAAACTTTGCCGCTTCCTTTTTTGCTGCTGCTTTCATTGCGGCTTCACCGGCTGCTTTTGCCGCTGCCCGCTCAGCCCCTCCTGCTAAAGCAGATTGCACCGCCCTTTCTCCTGCTGCTAAGGCTTTACTGGTTAGTTGTGCTCCTGCAACACCCGCTCTGCCCCCCAAAACAACATCAGCACCAATCGCAGCACGAGCAGCAGTCGCTCCTGCCGCAGGTGGAAAGAGCACAGAAGCAATTACGGGTGCTGCCGCACCCGCTACATTCCCAAAAAGAGATGCATCAAAATGATCTCGGTTCGCCGCTCTTTGATAATCCCGCCATCGTTTTGTCACTTCATTATATTTTTTGACTGCCTCATCTGTTCCATTCCACAACCCCTCCCAAAATGCTGATGCCAACCCTGCAGCTTCATCATCATAGCCTAGGGTTAGCCCATGAAGAGCTCCCCATCCAAAAGCACCCAGAGCACTTGGATGAGGACCATCTTCTTCTATTGCACTATTATTTCCTGTAGAACCACTTAGTCTTTCCTTATTCTTCGAGAAAAGTTCTTGAAGCTGTTCTGGTGTATAGTCGCTTATATGCCCAATGACTCTTGTATTTTTACGATGAATAAGAGGGGGGATTAACTCAGCCATTGATTTGTTTCTCCTTAATAAATCCATCACGATCAATAAACAGCGCGCCTTCTGGCAATACTTCTAGCTGTTTTTCTAGTGGATCATCTGTCTGAGCATTATTTTCCTTATAAGCATCTTTTCCATAGGCTGCTCGAACGAGTTCGCGTGTTGCCTCTGCACCACCAAAAAGAATTGCGCGCGTTGCTGCATTGGATTTATTGAACGTATCAATAACGGTTTTTAAAGATTTCTTCATTTGCTCTTCAGAAAGATTTTGATACAGCGCTGCTACAGAGTTTTGCAATGCTTGCAATTCCATATTAGACAAGTTTCCAAATCCAGATGCCCCATTTGGTGAAAATGCTTTTGCTTTTCTCAAGGCATCAAGCCCGATACTCGCCTTCAATGAATCAAGCATATGCCCGAAATCTTTTGCCCTAGAATTAGGAATGAACGACATTATAGGACCAGTGAAACCAACAACATGCGGATGTTTCTCAACAATTTCTAGCAATTCTTTAGAGGCTGAGAGTATACGATTTGACCTTTCTGCTGTTTCCAGAATTTGCATTTGCAATTGCTGTTCTTTACGCTCCTCATCCTTCTGTTCTTGGATTAATTTATGTTCTGCACCACTGCCTGTAATGGGCATCGCACGTATGCCACCAGGTGCGTTTTCATCTTTAACAAACATATAACCAGCTTCAGGCTTTGACAGTGTGCTTCCAGCATCACCCCAAAGTCCAGAAGAAGAAGAACGTTGCCCTCCTTGGATAGGCATAATTTTTCCCGTATTTGTCGAAATTTGGAAAGCCATATCCTCAGGCAATCCCTGCTCTGCTTTTTCTGCTGCTGTTAGTGTTCGATAGCCTTCTTGCGGGCTTAATGTGCTGCCAATGACTTTCATAGCAAGATCAGGATATTGTATGAGGGCTTGTGCGTCTTGATCACTATATCCTTTTGAGCGTAAAAACTCAAAAATAGGTCTATTTTGGGCGCGTACATTATTGCCCTGCCGCATAACAATCGCCGCATTTGAAAAGCTTTCTTGCGGTGTTTTTCCTGATGCTAACCCTGCAAAAAAATCCATTAAATGCTCAGAAAATTCTGATTTTCTAAAACGCTCCCATAAGCCGCTTGGATTTGCATCTTTATAGAGAAAATTCCCAACAGCATTTACATAATCCGTTGCCTGTTCGGGTTTAGCCTTTGCTGTTAAATGTTCTTCTTCTGGTACAGTCGGAGAAGAAACTGCCTCTTGATTAACAGGATTACTTTTCAGCGGATTTTCTGGATTTTCTGGTAAAGATCTGTTGTTGATCTGTGTAATGTAATCCATGGCGCCTTTCTGCTGTGCCCGTGCTTCATCCTCACTTACTTTATCAATGTTCGCAACAAATGGCGACTGTGGGACCATTGATGCAACACCTCCCTGTTCTGAGAAGTCATGTTTTTGTTGCTCTGGTGTCTCTTGTATCCGAATAGGATCTTTGGAAGCATCTGGCAATGAAGGCATTTGACGTTTTAAGTCATCCGTAGACATAATCAATTCTGCTGGCGTTTTTTTTCTAGCTTCTTCTTCCCCCCCATGAGCACCACGAATAAGTTCCGTAAGATTCAATTTTTGTGGATGATCAGTGCCATCGCTAGCATCAAAAGGGTCTGTACTAAAAGCAGCGCGTTCTAAAAAACTTGGCTTATATCGTCCTGCAAACGGCGTATTTGAAGGTTCAGAAAGCTGCTCCAACGCATACTTTGGAAATTGAAGCATCCCTTGATACAGCAAGGGGCGCAAAAATTTTGGATTCAATAACTTTGATAGAAAATTTGTGTTTTCTTGTTCCATCACTGCACCCTTTCCATCTCAAAGCCAAGCTTGCTATAATCAACATGCAATAAGCCCGTATCAGGGTGCACAAAAACAGCTTCAGGGTTTGACTTCAAAACATCCTGTGCCATCACACCAAGGTAGCGCTCAGGATACCCCTTGTAGTTATATTCATAGAGTGTGTGTCCATTTCTCAGTCCAACTTGCACGATATTTTCTTTTGCTCTTCTATCGCTAAGCCCTGCAAAAGTACCAAGTATGGTTCCAACATTCCCAACAATTTGCCAAGGATTAGATCTTGGTGGCGGAGTAAATGTTGTCCTTTGTCCGGTCTGCATTCCATAATTTCCAGCAGAAGCTGCACCAGCGGCAAGCAATTTACTCAACTGGTCCCAATCAAGATTATTCTTCTGCTCCCATTTTTGCCGCTCTTCATCTAATTGCTGTTGATGATTGGCATCAAGCAAACTCCCTCCTGCCAATGCATTCATATTTGCCTGACCTTGTCCTTGAAAAAAGTTATTGGCGCCAGCCAACTGATTTTGGTTTGCTTGGTCAATAAGACTATTGGCATTCATCATGTTGTTGACATCTTGGTTATATTGCTGTGACAAAGCTTGTGTTGCTATGCCCCCCAATTCGTTAGCAAGAACACCGCTATGGGCACCTGAACCATAACGCCCCGCTCCCGCTAGGGAACTGTTAATAGAGCTTGTCGCTTTATTTAATGCGTTTTGAAGTGCTTCATTAAAGTAAGGATTATTGCCTATTTGCTGCCCTGAAGCCATATTTTTTAAGTTTTGGCTTGTTGCATTTTGCCCTGTTGCTAACCCATTTAAGTAATTGTTCTCATAATTATGCGTATTATTGGTAAGTCCATTCATCGCATTCTTTGTTTGATCACTTAACCCCGCAACACGCTGCCCCTCATAAACCGCTTTTCCACTGCCTTGATTATAAAAAGTCATGGCATCTTTTGCTGCACGTTCAAAAATACCTTTTGCCCATTCAGGGGGTGCATTTGTTTGTGTCGTGTTTTGAGTATTCTGGATTGGTTTAGAACTTTTTCCCATCTTAAAGCTGCTTTCTATATTCTAAAAGATTAACGTCGTATCCATGTGATTTAAGAGATTTTTCCCACCCACGCCGTCGTCCTATAATGATAAGCTCTTTCGCTCCCTTTTCTCTATAATAGGCTTCAATTTGAGTAATAAGCTTTGTTAAGGGCGCCCCTCCCTTTCCACCAAGGGTAACAATAACCGCCCTCAGCGTTCCAGTGACGAGTTCCTGTAACTGTGTCGTAACATGCGCCATAAAATTTTCATGCGCATCAACGATAATCCAAAGAAGTTTTTCTCCCTGCAAAATATCGTTTAAAAGGGTCTGTGTATTATAATCATCAGGGAATTTTTTATTAAAATAAGCGATTGATTTTATCACACTTTCCAAATAGGGCGCCATTTGTTCAGCGCTCCATTTTTCTGTATTATAGATTTTAAAACTCATCTTATACCCGCGGGTTTAAGTGTCACATCAAAGCCTGTTATATGTGTCCATGGCGTGCCTTCTGGTATTCTCAGACGCAAGGCGTGATAACGCGCTCGTGAGCGAATATTATACATGCCATTGTTATAGCCCGCGTAACGCTCTCTAGCCCAATTTAATTGGTTTTTATTGTCAATGATAAAAGCTGCCCCAACACTTAAAAAGCCATTTGTTGTATCAGCTTGAACAAACGCTTCACTCATCAGGTTGATTTGCCGCCCCGTATCCCCTACAGTTTGTGAAGCAATAATGGCTTCCATCGGAGGACCTGCAAAAAAACCAAATCTGTTGTCTGGAGTAAAGGCTCCCAAAACAGGCGCGCCATTTTGCCACATTTTACTATCAAAAGAAGCTGGTAAACTCTCAAGCTGCTTTTTGACTTCGTCTAAACCCTCTAGTGTATAACCAGCTGCAAAGAGAGGAAACAAGAGAAGGTTTTGCCCTTTAATAACACTCCATATTTGCAAGAGCCAATCATAAACATAAATATGAATCCCCTCCGTATTGTCATTGATAGAAAAATAAACACGAGAATAGACCGGATCAATACATGCTCTCATCTCATCAATGGCAAAATTATTGTAAAGTGTGAAGATGGTTTTATCGACTTTACCAAAACCTATGGGAAACATTTCACCAACACTGTTGATCTGATAAAAACCATCATCAGATGCAAAGAAAGTATAATCTCCACGACTTGCAATTGCTGTACTGCTTTTCGCACCTATTTTGTCTTTTATTTTTGTAAAACTGAAAATAATTTTAGACCCAGGAACAAAGGTTGCCTGATAAATAGCCGAACGCATAAAAATAAGTGGATTGGTAGATTCCGTAGACCCTTGAACATATTCACCATCAGGAAAATCTTGATAATCGCAACTTTTTTCACCAACTGTCCAGTGTGTTGCATCATTCAAACCGGACCACTGAACACGGTTTGGCTTATCTGTTAGTTTCATCAAGCAAACAAAATCACCCCACACATGCACAAGCCCAGCACGTGGAGGATTCCCGCCTAAATCACAAAATCTTTCACTCGCTTTCAACGAAAGCATTTGTGGTGGATCATTGCTATTAACGGCAATGATATGATCCCCAAAGGAAGCAAAAGACCAAAGTGCAGTCTCATTCGCGTGATATTGTGCCCCAACTTTACTGATATCTTTCCAGCCGCGCGTGCTGTTATCATATTCGTAAAGCTTTGTTGGTGCCCCCACAATGATGCGCACACCACTCAATGAGCGCACAGCATAGACTCCTAAAATGATATCCGGAAAAGGATCTGAAACCGGCGCAACCATGGGAAATGGAATATAAGAGTTTGGTGCAGGCAAAACATTGACGATCTCATGGGAATAACCGCTGTTAATAAATGCGGTATCTGGTCTATATTCAGCAATCGGGATAAAAGTCATCAGAAATCCGTGTATTGAATTTTTAACAGATTTTTGCGCCGCGAAGTCTCAACTCTTAAGGCATCTACCTGCTCTTGAAACATAGCAAAAGCCGCCGCTGCCATCTGTGGTTCTTTAATAATATTCGTATAAAGTTCATATTTTGCGCGGGTTTTGATCAATTCATAGGCTTCACAAAACCATATTGAAGCTTCTTGTGCATTCTCAATGTCTTTTATTCTTACAGGATCAAGAATAAGCCTGATAGAATAAACTCGGTCTGGTGTTGGAGACAAGACAAGCTTTTGTTCAAAATAAGCATAGCGCGTAGGCATGCCATACTGAGAGTTATCCTCAAGACTTTCAATGAACAGTGCGTCCTCATGTAAAAGCTTTGATTTGCTGTGATTATCCTCATAAATATAAGCATCAACAATGCGAACAGCTCCTTTTATAGAGGAATGTGCCTCAGCACCATAACGGCTTTTACCCTTTAGAGTGCTGAAAACAATTTCACGGCTTTCATTGAAATAAAAAGGCAATCGTTCACAAAAGCGAATTGCCGAAAATATCGCCCTTTGTACTTGATCAACATATTCATTGGTTTGATCATCTATTTCATCTTGAATATCATTGGTCATCTGGATAAAACTTTTATCCCAAGGGACAATGGTCTGTTTTTCGACAATCGGACCACTTGTTTGTACTATTATTGTCATCAGAGCCTCTTCCAAACGCCATAAAACGTCTTATGAAGGGGGACGTAAGAAACAAACGCCCCCTTGTTTTTAACGATTGGTGTAAAACTCAACAATCACCTCAGCATCACCTTTGGTGCTCTTTTTATCCCGTGTCATGTAAATCCTGTTTTCAACCTCTAACGGAACATTTCGCACAGGTAAGGAGAGTTTAAGTTCTTCCACACCAGCAGCAAGTCTTGCAGTGCCATAGTCGCTACCATTAGGCTCTTTCCCCAACTTGGCTGTTGCACCGCCAAAATCGCTTAGCGTATAAACCGTAATACTCTTGAGAAAAGCATCTCTCGGCAAAATGCCAATTTGCGTTGTTAACCCGCTATCTGTATATTTAACGCGCGCCCGCAAAAAGCTTATCTGCTGCGTAGAGCTGTTGCATCCTTGCAAAATAAGCGGCATTCCCTCATCAGTCATTGTTATCGTTCCAGCATCAACAGATGGTCGCACGATTGGCTGTTGTTCTTCCATAGCTTAATCCTCTTCTATAAGGGTGATTTGTTAGCTTGCTTCAGCAAAAGATGGGATGACGATAGTACCAAAATCCTGTCCCCCTTGGTCTGAATGAGGCAAGGTATAACGTGACTTTTTCATGCCGATAATGGTCTTTGCAGCCAAACCAAATTCACGTTGATAATCAAACAATTCCTCAACCAGTTTATAACGCGTCGCACTCTTTTCCCCATTTCCTCCTGTAGCACCATTGCCAATGCGTCCATAAGCCATGATAATGCTTTGTGCACCAAGAAGCACGGCACGGCGAACAGAAGCAACAGGTTCTTGCGTTTTTGAATGAACACCATTGGGGACATGTTCTGATTCACGCAAAATAACGCCGTTATACATCCCCAAAGAGCCATCATAAATTGGGTTCTTAGACCTCGAACCATCATAAGCTGCCTTGGTAATGTCTAACCATTGACCACTCTTGGTATTGGTACGCAATTGAGTTACCTGTATTGGATGGAGATACATCACATAAGCCGATTTCCCATCGACACGAACAGGACGCAAACGTGGATTAGCAAGTTTAGCGCGTTCAACAGCTTGATCTATAAGATCTAATGTAAAAACATCCTCTTTTGTAAGCTCTTCATCCGTCTTTTTCTTATTCGGGCGAATAATACGCAATTTGCTTGGTTCTGATGGGGCATTAAAACCATAATGCACTGGTTTAATTGTCAAAGTACGTCCTTCAAATTGAATCCATGGTGCTGTATAGCCTGCTGCCTGAATAAAAAACATCAAACTTAAACGATCTGCATACCAATCAACCAATCCATCTTTTGCTTCGGTACGCAAATTAAAGGGAACACGTTGTTGATCAATAGAGCCTTCATATTTAATACGTACAGCATGTGTAAGTTCATTGATGCGTACCGTTTCATTCATAAATTGAAGTGCTTCTTCATTGCCTTCCAGCGTTTGTCCCTCACTAACACCATCCCCCATAAGTTGGACGCGTAATCCACTTGTAACGGAGTCACCCGCGGATTTTCCTAGCACATCCAAAACTTGGATAATGCTATTTTTATTTTCCCCCATCAGCGGAGCAATGGGCAACGCTTTTGAGGTCTCTGTGTTTAGCATCTTAGCCCAAACGCCAACGGCTAATGGGTCATTGAGCTTTACTTGTGTTACTGCCATTTCGAATAATGCCTTTCTTTAAAAAAAATCGCCTTGCGGCATAACCAAACAACAACAATCACTTGGTTATCTCTGTCGCGCTATCGCGCACGTCTTCACGCTCTGCTCATAATTTGTTCAAATTTTTTGGGATTCTTCTCAACCCATGCAGAAAACTCAGCTTCTGGCATAGAAAAAAGCGTTCTCACATCCATTCCACCTGTTGGAACTTGTCCGCCGCGCGCTGTGAGTGTCCGTGCTGCTTGAGAGCGCTCTTGAAAGGCTCCCACTTCGTCCTTAACTGGCACTCCACTATACCCAAAAGCTTTCGCTTTTTGCACGAGCACCTCTATTGGGTTTATACCAGCTTTTTGACATTGTTGACATATTTGGCGCAATTCAGCACCAATTTGCTGCTGCCGCACGACAGGGTCTTTCCATTGTGGATAGAGCTCCGCTTGCGCTTGAAGGATATTGTCCGCTCTTTCATAGAGATAATCAGTGATATTGTCTAAATCTGGATATTTGTCTTGAACTTGCGCTTTGGCTTCCTCGAAATAATCCCCTAACTGCTGCCGCTCATATTCCTCTTGACTCAAGCGCTCTTGGCTCTCTCTCATCTGAGAAAACTCATCAAGCAATCTCTGTTGTTCTTGTACCTTATGACTAAGCCATGCAATGTGTGCTTTAGGGTCATCTTCTAAGGTGGGAACATTTTCATCGTTCTGTCTTGCAATTTCTTCTTGCATTGCAGCATATTTCTGCGCAAATTCAATCGCCAATTCACGCGCTTCAGCAGCGCTTTGTTCTGCCTTTTGGCGTGCTTGCCGCTCTTGCTCTATCCCATGAGAATTTGGTTGTTCCTGAAGTGGTTCTACGGGTGGCTGTTTGGAATGTTCCTCTCCCTCAAAAACTTCCTCAACTTGCTCAGGCTCGACCAATTCAATAGGATTATCACTGATAAAATGATCATTGGCAAAATGTTCATCATAGATTGCTTGTTCTTCAGGAGTAAACTCTTCTTCCATCTTTTGTTCCTTCAATGTGTTATTATATTTTTTGTCAAAACCCGATAGTGCTCCAACTGCGCCTGTAAAGCTTTGCGTTCTAAATCACGCTGCGCTATCTCATTTTTTGCCTGTTGCAACTCAAGCTGCATTCGCGCCTGTTCTTGCTTTAAGAAAAGTTCAATATTCTTCTGCTGCAACACCGTTTGCTTTTGCTGCGCATCGAGTTGATAGAGCGTGCTCTTTGCTTGTGCTTCCTGCTGCAAAATAGCAAGCTTTGCCTGTTGCTCAGGCGTTAATTGGGCACCTTGGCTTTGTTGCATCATCTGCTGTTGCTGTTGTTCTTGTTGTGCCTGCTGTGCTTTTGCCGTTAAACTTGCCACAAGCGTTGCCGGTAATGGTGAAAGCTTCAAAAGATCTGGAATCATATCCGGTGTTAAGAAACCACCAAGCAATGGCAACATCTGTGTAATTGCCGCAAAAGTTTTTTCTTTTTCATTGGGGCTTGTTGGTGAATCATCAACAATAATGTCATATTCAAGAGTCGTAACAGCTTCACGGGTCAACGGCACATACTGCGCATTTTCTGATCCAGAAATACGCACCAAACGCCCATCAGAGAGATAATTCTGAATCAGATAAAGAATAATCTTTCCCTGTCTACACCGATAAAGCTTGAGATTATCAAAGAGCCCTGCAAGCAAATTAAGTGTCGATTGCCGGCGTGTATTTTCCAGCACATTTGCTTGGTTAATCTCCCGTGTACCGATAAATTCCGCCGATAACCCTGTTACATGGGTGATTGCCTCACGTGATTCATTGAACAATTGAAAAAATCCACTAGGGAATTGTGCACTTGGCTTTGGTTGAATTTTTCCACTCGTAAGAGCCCCCTTTTCTAACCACGTAATCGTATCTGTTCTTGCCCAACTTTCTAACGCTTGACGCTCATCATCAAAAGCACCTCGTTCTGCCATCAACCCGCCCTTAGATTGGCTATTGAGAATATGCATCACTTGGCTAAAATATTTATTCGACCATTTTTGCGGGTCCTTTGCGGGGCGAACAATCCCATAAAACTGATTTTTAAGCTTATCCAGTGTCCCTGTAATACATTCCCATCCAAGCTGCCCATCAGGCGCCAATGGTCTATCAGGCTGGCTTAAAAGACGACGTCCCAGAAAAGCACGTCTGACCACTTTTTTATTAAAACGCGCACCTTGTAACTGCGGCATCACCCTTTGCAACTCTTCAAACTCTTGTTTGCTATAGTTGCGCATCTGCCCCGTTTGAAGATCAGGCGCCTTGTAAGTGGTCTCATACTCAAACCAACGACATTCAACCAATGTCACATACCGTTTTCCATAACACGGTTCTGATAGAGAAGCCGCATGAGAGTCATCATGATATGCATCAAGCGATCCATGATACTCCTCAGAAGCGGTTGTCCTATCGATAGCCCAATCGGCGTTAAGATCTTCAACAGCCACATCAGGAAAAAGGCTTTTCGCATCCTCAATAGATTTACGATCAACATACCACATGCGCTGTGCATCAACCAGATTTGGTCGTACAGCATTGGCATCCCAAACCATTTTCAATGGGTCTAAACGCCTAACAGTAGGAACCCCTTCAGGATTTGTATCATAATCAAGTCTCGTATCTGTCCAGCCCATGCCGCAAATAACCATATCCTGAAAAGCATCAGAATCCGCATATTCGGCTTCCGCCTCATCCCGAAACCATTCTGCCACTCCAGTAAGCAATTCATTTGGTATGGCTGCCCCCACTTGCCGTGGTTGAAATTGCACTTCGCGCTTGTTATTACGCTCTGCACCAACAATTGCATTTACAAGCGGCGCAATGCGATTAAAAGTCATCACAGGGCGGCGTTGCGTTTTCAAAACAGCAAGGTCTTCTTCTGCCCATTGGCGACCATTATAAAAATCAAAATCTTCACGCGCCTGTTCACGCCATTCATTGACATGCTCAATATCTTCTACATACCAAGATTTTAAGCGCTTATAGAGCTCATATTCATCAAGAATTACTGTTTTTTGAACGTCCTGATCTAGAATGCCATCCATGATGCCGTTTCTCTTTCCATTGTGCGATAACGCTCTTGCTTGGGTTTAATGCGAGGCGCTTCATAGACAATGCACATCAAGCCAAAGGCATCAGCCCCATGGCTTGCCCAATCATGCTCAGCGCCCAAACCAATATTGCGCTTCTCATCCCATTTCTCATGATACCAATTCAGCGCTTTACGACCCGCTACCGTCGTCTCTTCATTGAACCATACTGACGGTAAGATCCGCCGCACTGCCTCAATCCTTATTTTGACAGCCCCTGCTCCCTGATTGGGAATAACCTGCGTTTCAAAACCCGCATCATTCAAGGCGCTTTCAAAACTCACATTGTGCACACGGTCTCTGGTCGCACCATCATGGGGTAAAACCATCAAGGCTTTCTCATACCCATTTTGACGCAACCAGCCTATATGCTCGAATAAGGGCTGCCCCTGTGCTTCATAATAATCAAGCACCCTGATCTCACGACCGACAAACTGGGCTATCCAGATCGCCGTTGCATCAGCCTTGGCTCCCGTGCCCCCAATATCCCAAAAGGCTCGTATTTGCATTAAAGGATCACGAGAAACACGTCCAATCCGCCCCTCCTGCTCGGCTGCTAACATCTCTTTTTGATAGTAAGCACCCTGAACGGCTTTGAGATAATCCCCTTCCCAAATATGTTTATAGCTCTCGGGACGGTTCCTCAGATCATCCAAACGCGCTTCATTCAAAATCTTTGGAAACTTCGGATTATCTGACCAGTTAATCTCAACACGCTTAATCGCCTCATTATCAGAAAAGCGAAACCGCTTCTCAACCGGCGCATTCTCACGCAACGGGTTCCACGTAACCCATAATTCTGCTCGCCAGCCCTCTCCCTCTTCCCGTAAAGTTGGTATCAGTGTTTGCCAAGCCGTTTCAGTAACCGGCTCTGCCTCATCAACCCAACAGAGCAAAATACGCCCCATCGACTTAATGCTTGCTATATTACGGTCTAGACCTGAAAACTGAAAGGCGATACGACCATCACAAGATTTAATCGAAGATTCCCCAACCTTGTAATAGTCCTTTAAGAAATCATGATCTTCAATAGCCCGTTTGATCTCCTCCAAAGAACTCTCTGCGAGCGAATTCTGGAACTGACGCGCACAAAGAATTGTCCCTGATATCCCTCCCATACCAAATTGATAGCCCTTTAAAGCTGCCATTAAGGCAAATGATCTTGTCTTGCCAGACCCTCTTCCTCCCCAAGCCGCACGCACTGCTGCCGTGCCTGAAAAGATCGGTATCAGCTTTGGTACTATCTTAATCTGTCTTATCGTCATCGATTAAAGGGGCAATCTCAACACGCCCTATGATCTTTACTGCTCCGCCATCCTCACCAGTCACCTGTAAAGGCAACACCTTGCCAAGCAATGCCAAATAAGCAGCGGGGCATTTGATTGCCTGCTTTTCGAGGTAAGAGATCAAACCATCATCACCATATTTTTTACCAGCACGCTCTGCTGCTTTAAGCACTGCCTCTTTCAGAATACGTGTCGTTTTATTAGGCACGCCTTTTACCCGCCCCTGACCAGCCTTTGGGGGCGTTCTTTTTGCAAGTTTCTCAGTAGTGTTCATGAGAATTTCTTTTTGTGAAAAGGATAACAAAAAACCCCGCAAATGCAGGGCTCTGAACAATCATATAATAATTCTTAAGAGAAGTTATATCTCCTTCACTGTAATTTTAGACGCAACTCGACCAACTACAGCAGCGCCATTAAATACAACTTTCGACACATTGTCAACAAAAAAATCACGATATTGTGTATTTTTTTATTTTTTATCTAAATCTAGTGTCCTCAATAACCAACAATTCATAATTGTATCATCTAATCGAATCAATTATAAGACCGAAAATTGCTAGAAAGGGGGGAGCTATGGAACCAATACCAATGTATTTAGGCGCAATAGCAGCAATCATTGAAATGCTATCTAAGCCAGGTCCTCGAGGCCTTCGAGCTTTGATAGTGATATTAATTATTTCTATTTTCTCGATTATCTTTTCAAGATATAAGTGGGTTATACGCTTCTTCTCCGAAACAGATGATACCCCTGATCCCATACTTATACTGGTATCTATAGCTATAATATATACAGGACTACTTCTTTATAGCTTTCCATACGAAGGGATAGTCGTACTTATCGGTATACTGCCCATTCTCTTCTTTTGGTTCCTCTGGCATATAGGATTGGAAGAGCTAACTTTACTCATAATAGGACTCTCTATCCTTCATTTTTTTAAAGTCTCAACAAACACTTTATTAATGATAATAATTTTCTTTGTTTATCTATATAAGCTTCTAATATCAAGAGAATATAAAAAACTATGTCATACTCATAATAACCTAGTTAATTCCTATAATTTAGCGATAAAAGACCGTGACAAAGCAATTAGAGAACGGAATGAATTAAAAGCTAAGCAAAAGAGATTCGATAATTTAAACTACTCAGATGATTACTTTTAAATCTACATAGCTGTATGCTTTTGTAAAAATGTCTGTCCAACCTTTGTCTTAGTTTTTTAACACTTGGTCACATCCAAGCCAAGCTCTTTCCTTACCTCTTCAGAGCTATAAAAAGGTGCTTCTCCTCTTCGAATACGTTCTCTCACTTGTGAGGCTAAATAATAATCCTCTGCTTCCTCTATTCCACGTTCAATAATCTCACGCAAATAAAAAGACTTCGTACGTCCTGTCTTAGCCGCTAAATTATTCAAACGTGTTTCAAGATCACTTGGCAACCGAATAGATATTGTCATAACGCAATCCTCATCTTTGTATTCACTGTAATACAAATACAACGTATTGTACAAAAAAATCTGCAGCACAACTGATCATATGTTTTGTCAATTTATGTCTGATTTGAAAGACTGAATCTCATACGTAATTGGTTAACTAAAGATCGTAATGACCTTCGCCAATACCTCATCCATAATAGCTGTTGGCAAGCTTTCTACTTTACGCCCATTGCGCACCACCAAATCGAGAACACGGGGTTGATCGCAACGAATGACACCCCTTGTTCTTGTACCCATAAGTGGCACCGCAAATCCAATACGGCGTACAAAATTTCCACCGCTTGTGATCGGTAAAATAACGGGTAAACCTGTTGCTTGATTAAAGTCATCAGGAGAAACAATGACGACAGGACGATACCCACGCTGTTCTCGTCCTTGGATTGGTTCCAAATCGACCATATAGACATCACCACGCCTCATATAAGCTCGCCCCCAACAGCAGAGGCATCAACCCACTCACGGTCTTCAGGTGACTGTGGCTGCGAATAATCGGAAGCAGCTAATAACTCAGCCATCGTGTAGCGCGGCTGCACTGATGGTTCAACAACAAGACGACCATTATCAATAGCCAAACCAACTTCAGCATTTTCAGTCAAGTGAAGAACATCAAGCAATGCAGGCGGGATAGAAAGCATCACTGATCCCCCAACTTTACGTAATTTTGTTGTATGCATAAAACGCCCTCTCAAATATTATATAGAAATATAACACTCTAAAGACTGCTCTTCAATGATCTGTTATGTTTTTGTGTAAAATATTTCTGTAGCGCATTAAGAACAATACGCAATGAACTCACAAGATGTGGTAATACTTGATCATCTATAACAAGATATTGTATTGCCGCATGAAGATTAAGCTGTCGATTGAAAGCTTGTGCTTCTTTTACCACTTCTTGCATGTTTAAAAACTGTTCGGTTGCAAATTCAACCCATTTCTCTCTTGCCTTATCATCACAAGAAGATGGCATCTCATCATACACTGCCCTCGGCAATCCTTTTGCACATAGATAGTCATTTCTTATCTGTAGATATCTTTGCGCGGCATCATACTGATCTTGAGTAAGCACGCCTTGCAAACAAAGCCGCCCTATATAGGTACCAGCAAGTGGATTTTTTGCATCTTCTATGGACAAACCAAAGCGTTTAGCACGCATTTCTATTGCCAATTGATCAACAGGATCTTGACGTACTCTCACCCGTGAAATGTAAGCATCTTTCTCTCTCATACATCCCCTCATCTGTAGGAGCCCACACTTTTTCTTTTATCACATTTCTTCAATCAAAATGGCATACTGTCATGAAGAGCTATACCATAATCACTAGCACCTGAAGCAACAGCATAATCCCGTGATAATGTATGAGAGTTTGGAGAAAGCTCATCACTGTCATGATTTTCTTTTTTTCCATCTAAGAGAAATAATTGACCTTTAAACTGAGGTAAAACAATTTCTGTCGTATAACGATCATGACCGTTTTTGTCTTGCCATTTACGG
>NZ_JBTTDJ010000049.1:0-2291 GCF_055796165.1 Bartonella sp. EBT8 | reverse complement strand
CCGTCCTGACCCGCCTTATACGGTTTCTCAGTGGGCTGATAAAAATCGTTATTTGAGTACAGTCACCAGTGCAGAGCCTGGTCTGTGGAGGACAATGCGTACCCCCTATTTACGCGAGATCATGGATAATCTTTCTGTTTATGATCCAACCGAAACAACCGTTGTGATGAAGGGGGCTCAGATTGGAATGTCGGAAGCAGCCTTGAACTTTTGTGGTTATGCCATTCATCATAGTCCAGGACCCGCTCTTTATGTAATGCCGACAGTTGAGACCGCTAAGAAACTTTCAAAAACGCGTCTTGATCCAATGATTATGGCAAGCCCTGTTTTAAGTGAACGCATTGCCCCTGCCCGTGCACGCGACAGCGGAAATACAATGTTTTCAAAGGAATTTTATGGTGGGACGTTGATGATTACTGGAGCAAATAGTGCTGCTGGTTTGCGTTCTTCCCCTATTCGCTACTTGGTTTTAGATGAAGTCGATGCTTATCCATTGAATGTGGATAATGAAGGCGATCCTGTAACAATTGCTGAAAAGCGAACCTCTGCTTTTATTCAACGCAAAATTTTTAAATTGTCCACACCGACACACCGTGACACAAGCCGTATTGCCAAGGATTTCGTGCTTGGTGATCAGAGATATTACAATGTTCCTTGCGATGCGTGTGGGGTTCTACAGCCCATTGTTTGGTCGCAAATCAAATGGCCGAAAGGCGCCCCCGAAAAAGCTGTATTTGTTTGTGCGCATTGTGGTCATGAACATGCAGAACATCGCAAAGCTACCTTAATGGCGGAAGAAAACGGTGCCTGCTGGATCGCAACTCAAGAGTCAAGTAAGCCTCGTTTGCGTTCTTACCATATTTCAGCACTTTATTCGCCATGGCAGACTTGGGGCGATTGTGCACGCGAATTTTTAACAGCCAAAGAGGACCCTGCTCTTTTACAGGTTTTTATTAATACAGTTCTTGGCGAACCTTGGGAAGATAGAACGGGAGAAGTCATCGATACCGATAGCCTCTATGCAAAACGCGAAGATTATCCCATTGCACCGCCGCAAGCCGTATTATTGACCGCCGGCATCGATGTGCAAAACGACCGCTTAGAACTTGAAGTGGTTGGATGGGGGCGTGGTGAAGAAAGCTGGCACATTCATTATCACATCATTCCTGGTGATCCGTCTTCTTTTGAAGTATGGGACCAACTGGATGAATATCTGACAAGGCGCTGGCCACACTCTGGTTACAAAGATGGCATCAGAATAACAGCGGCTTGTATTGATACTGGTGGTGGACATACACAAGCCGTTTACAATTATGTACGCCCCCGTGAAGGACGACGCATCTGGGGAATTAAGGGACAGGCGGGATGGCGTGCGGTGTGGCCACGCCGTCCAAGCAGAAACAATAAAGGACAGATTAATCTCTATATTGTTGGTGTTGATGCAGCGAAAGATATTATCACGGCACGATTAAAAAAATCCGGTCCTGAAGCATCGGGGGCTGGTGCAACACACTTTCATAAAAGCCTTGATCGGGAATATTTTGACCAGCTCACGGCTGAAAGAAAAGTCATCAAATATTTTAAAGGTTTCAAACGCATTGAATGGCAAAAAAGTGAGAAAGCAAGAAACGAGGCTTTGGATTGTAGGGTCTATGCTTATGCCGCTTTACAGGGGCTGATTTCGGCAGGAATAAACCTTAATCGAGAAGTCGATATCTTAGAAGAGCGTTTGGAAAAACTTAAAGTTGACGGTTCTTTAGAACAGCCAACATCAGGGATTTCTTCATCCACTTCTCCAAGAAGATCTCAGACAGCACAGCCTAAAAAGAAAAAAATCAGAATGGTGATCAGTCCTTATATGCAAGGGGATTGGAGGTAATTTATGCGTACAGACTTGAACCAAGTAAACAGCAAAACTGACAGACTGGAAAGTTTAAAAAGGCGGCGCGAACAAATTGAAGAAGCTCTTTATTCAGGTGCGCAATCAGTGCGCCATGGAGATAAGCAAGTAAGCAACCGTTCTGTTGAGGAACTTCGCAGAGCACTTGAGATGCTGAATACGCAAATAGCCAACCTTGAAGGACACAAACGTTCACGTGTTTTCTATTTTAATATATCACGAGGCTATTAATGGCTGGCTTTATCAATAAACTCACGGGCTTTTTTACAATTTCTCGTCAACACAATCCGCCTCTTGAAGCTGCAAGCAAAAGCCGTCGCATGGGTGGGTTTGACCCCGCCAAAAAACACATCAATAAAGCGATTGAAGAATGCGGCGAAACCATTACTGC
>NZ_JBTTDJ010000048.1:0-2356 GCF_055796165.1 Bartonella sp. EBT8 | reverse complement strand
AAAAAAGATGCCTCATTGTTTTTGCTCGCGTAAAATAAGCTTATACATACCGGATTCTGAGGCTTGTACTTCGGTGACAACGAAGCGCTCTTGAGTTGTCTCTTCAGTGTTTTCAGGGGAGAGCACCACGACACTATCATCAGCTTTTGGTGGCAATCCGCCAATATCATTGATACAAAGATCAAGTTCTTTTCTTGGAATTGTTGTTGGTATTCTGCCACCAGCATCCGATTCCGAATGTTTGATGCCGTAAATTGCTGTAATCCGAAAAGATTGTTGATTGTCCTTTCGCGTATAGATGACGGGCTGCCCAAAGGTGTTGCGTACCTCTTTTACCATTGTGTTGAGCAGCCCGTGCCATAGCATGTTATTTCCCTCCAATGACGGCTTTGAACAGCATTTCAGGACGTGTGCAAATGTAAAGCGGATAGCTGTAGACTTCAGGCTTTACCCATGCATTACGGTCGTGATCGACGATCAGCATCGTGTAGAGAGGTTTTCCAACCGTGTTGGCAAAATCTAAGCTTTCCCCAGGTGCAAAGGTTTTCTGGAATACGCCAGGCGCATCAACAGGAAAGAATTGACATTCATCAGGCTTAATTCCTATCGCACGCTTTGTTCCAGCCTTTGCACTCACATTATAGTTATGAATACTGCGATAATTGATAAAAGTGATACCGGCAAAATCAAAACTCCCAAAGCTCCCCGTACCAAGAGCACTTGGTGTTGCAACACCTCCTGCGCTATTGAGTGTCTGAGCTAAGGCTGTGTTTAAATAGGTTTCACGAATTGTTTTATGGTTTTTCAACTTAGAAAAAAACGTATTCCCACAAAGTCCAATAATCCGTGAACGGTCAGAAAATGCTCCTTTTGAAGCTTCAATCATTCTCATAATGACCTGATCAACATTATCAGCAACATTGGTTGTTTCACTCTCCAGTTTAAAGTCAATTGGCTTTGGTGGGGTAATTTCCCATTCTTTGTACCAATCGACAATCACCGAACCATCAGCATCAAGGACAACACCTTGAACAGCCCCAAGCTGCATATTTTCCCATGTCAATTCGATTTCAGAAATCAGTTTCTTTTGTTTTCTGGCAATATATTTCATTGCCGTCTCTAACTGATCTTCTGTACCAAATTCACGCCGGTTTTGGATTTCTTCTGATTTCACAGTATCACTTTTGGCAATACGGGTTGTTTTGAAAAACCGAAGATTACGACTGTCTCTGTCACCTTCTGCTAAAGGGGCACCGCGTTCACTGGTTTGAATAAGCGAAAATGTATTGTCACGCCGTTCAATACCAACCACTGTGGTGCTGGTTTCAACGTCTTCAAAAAGATTGAGAGAGCTTACAAGACCCGGTTGAAACTCGTAGTTCTCAATGGCTTTCATCATTGTAATGCTTGAGAAAGCATCATGTTTAAAAAAATTCATATCCATGTGTGCATTCTCCTATCGCAACAGAATTTTATTGTTGTCTTCTAAAGACTGAATAGCTGCCATTTTTTCTTGCTCCAGTATTGCATCCGGCCAGATCAGTTCAGAAGCTTTCACTGTGCTCAAACGCGCTGTAATGACGGCACATTGCTCTGCACCTGTTGCATCAACGGTAGCATAAGAAATCCCTGCGGGCACTTCACTGCCATCGGATGCTGCTGGATTAAGAGGGACATATTGTTCGGTTTTTGTCACCTTTCCCATGACAGTCCCAGCCTCAATGAAAGCTCCCGATGCAAACACCACTTGTTCATTTGACATGTCAGGGTCGTAGCGCCCAAGATAAGCGCCATTGCGAACATCTTCATAAATAATATGACTCATTGTATTTTCTTCCAAATTGATTGCCATTTTGCATGAATTTTCGCCTTGCTCTCTCCATCACCATGGGGAACATAGGGTGACACTTTTAAGGAGGCGCTTTGCGAGCTAGCCTCCGTCAATACACACTGGCGTGCTTTCTCGATACTCATGCCGTTTTTAATAGCCTTTGCGGCATCAAAAGAAACGCCGAGGCGCTTTGCTTGCCTTTCAAGGGTTGTCAGGGCTTGAGCGCGTTTTCTTTCTTGTTCAAGCACGGCTTTTATGTTTTCGCGCTTGTTTTCATTGTCTTCATCGTCTTCTTCGTCAAAGATTTCGGCGTTTTTATCGATGTCGTGATCGTCTTCGTCCTCTTCTTCATTGAGGATGTCGACGATCTTTTCATCATCATCTTCTTCTTGTTCGGCGCGATATTGTGTGCGTGCCATGTGTTTTGTCCTTCTTTTGCTGTTACTGTTGGGGTTTGTGAGATGGAATCCATTAGGGCTTCCAAAGCTTGCACAAGAGTGCCTTGCGCATCTGCTAATCCAAGCG
>NZ_JBTTDJ010000047.1:0-2395 GCF_055796165.1 Bartonella sp. EBT8 | reverse complement strand
AACACCACTTGCAAGCGCATCCCATCCTGAACCACCTGATGGTCCTGCTGCCATACCAGCAAAAAGATCTTGAAGCTTCTGATACGCTTCTGATTGTACAAATTTCTCAAAACTACTCCGCGTATCTACTGGAGAAGGTTGTATAGCATTAGGAGAAGGTTGTGCCTCTGGTCTTGAAGCCACCTCTGCCATAGGCGTAAGTGCTTGTCCATCAAGCTCCTGCGCATTCGGTAGAGGAGCATGATTACCAACACCAAACGGTATTTCTGTGCGAGGAGTTATGTCGGGTGGTGTTTGTAATGGCGGCAAAGTAGGTAACTTTGGTCCAGTTGGTGCATGTGCTTCATTTATAATAATATCCAGTATATTATTATCCAGACCACTCCCAATCGCCCCACCAATTACTACAGGATTCTTCAATCCTTGTTTCATTAATTGTCCCAATCTTTTCCCCCCTGTAACCATTTTTGGAGCTACTCTAGGATAAAGATACCTAAAAATATGAGGTCCATATTTCAATGCCGCCCCAGTTGCTGCCCCAGCAGCTAAGCCTAATAATGGAAATGCCATCACGCTCTCCTTTAACCCTATCTATTCAGTAAATTGTGCAACGCATAGGATGCCAATCCAGCTGCTTCTGCACCAATTCCAGACATTGTAAATAAAGGATCTTTCCTCATCTCTTTACTCCTATACACCTAATTTTTTGCCTAAAAACTTGCCAAAAGGTTCAGCAATCTGAGGAGTTCCCATAAAACTTGTCCCAAGACCTGCGACTATCGCAAGATTCCGCCAAGGGTTGTTACCTTCCATCACAGAAGTTGTATGATTATTCGTCGTTGTGCCATAGTTTCTTGCAAAGCCATGCCCTGCATTCATCAACATATTCAACCTATTCCAACCGCTATTGTCTTGCTCCATCCAACGTTCTCGATCGGCATCAACAAGGCGTTGATTGTAATCATCAAGCACCCTTCCCCCCTGTAACGCATTGATATACGCATTGCCATAGCCTTGTAAGAAGTTATTCGCTGCTCCCAACTGGTTCTGATTGTATTGGTCAATCATCGCATTGGCTTGCATCATATTCTGCACATCCTGATTATACTGGTTAGCTGTAGCACTTGCCGACAAAGCGCCAAGTTCATTTGCCAATACACCCGTATGAGCACCTGAACCATAACGACCCGCACCTGCAAAAGAACTATTAATCGTATCTCTTACACGGTCTAAGCTATTTTGAAGGGCGGCATTAAAAGAAGGATTCTGCCCAACCATACCACCTGAAGCCATGGTTCTAAGATTATTTGCTGCCGACGTTGGATTGTTGATTGTATTCATCAAAAAGCGATTTTGATAATGATGAGGCACACTCCCAAGTCCTCCAATGGCTTGGGTGGTTTGAGCACTCAAAGGCGCAACACGTGGTCCCATATAAGTATTTCCACCAGCACCGGAGTTATAAAGATTATATGCATCTGTACCTCCCCGTTTAAAAACATTCTTCATCCATGAAGGAGGCGCTGTGGTTTGTACCTGATGTTGTTTGGTTTCAGTTGGGCGTTTTTCCCCCATCTTCAAGTCCCTTTCTATAATATATCATGTCTATTCCATAGCCTTGCTTGATCAGTGCCGGTTTCCAACCTAAACGACCCAAGATCTCCATCTCAAAAGCACCATTCTCACGCGCCCAATCCTCTATAACGTTTAGGTGATCAACAAGCTCTAATCCACCCTTTCCGCTACAGCCGCAAACAAGCGCACGCTTCTTACCTAATGCCGTATATTGAAGTTGGGTCGTTATGGCTGCTAAAAACTCATCATCATCATCAAGAACAAGCCATAACTGCTTCTTACCACTGCAAATCTCTTCGATAAGCTGCTGAAAAGTAAGCTCGTGCTTAAAACGCTCGCTATAACGACGAAAAGCTGCAAAGATATCTTCAAAGTAAGGGGCTATGCGTTCCTTATCCCAACAAGAGGTGAGAAACACTTTAGCCATTAGCGCCTGCCCAAAGACCGTATATCCGCATGAAACCCCGTGATATGGCTCCAACTTACTCCCGCTGGAATGCGCAATTTAAAACGGTGATAGCGATTGCGTGATCGACCATGATACGCACCTGTAACAAAGGAGCAGATCCTTTCATGATGCCATGTCATCGGCGTTTGACGGTCGCGAACACTCCGTTCCCCTATACTCAAAAGCCCCTCTAGCGTATCAACCTCGGCAAACATCTTGCTGATAAAGCTAAAGCTCCCATCAGGAGATCCCATCTCTTGCGAAACAATAACAGCTTCCATCGGGGCGCCTGTAAACACCACAAGCCTGTTTTGCCCATCAAAAGCACCAAGAACGGGGGCTCCACTTTGCCAAATCGCACTGTCTAGAGAA
>NZ_JBTTDJ010000046.1:0-2464 GCF_055796165.1 Bartonella sp. EBT8 | reverse complement strand
ACAATCCTCCCAGAAGTGATTATTCAATACTCATTCCCACAAACAATAATATTTTACTTTTTATAACAAGAGAAGAATAGCGACTTAGCATTCCACTTTGTAAATAAAACTGCCATACGAAGGATATCATGCTATACGAGCTGTGATTCTTTTGCAGAGGAATTCATAAAAATTACTCGCATAATACTCTGAAGTCCCAGATGGTAGCTCGACATAAAGTGGGCATTCGCCATCCCGAAACTGAGAATAATCAAAATAAAATGTTTCACCAAAATCAGTTCTACTGACAACAAGCTGCTGTGGTTTTGCTAAACCATTTCTTATATCTGTTAAGTGATAATAAACAATATCACCAGCAGGATGATCCTCAAAACTTGCATTATAAATGCTAAAAATTTCCTCATAACCAATTTCTCCTCCTTTATAATTTTTTAAAAAATCTTTATAAGAAATTGTAAACTGCAAACCGAGAATTTCTTCAGCCTCTTTAATCCGTACATCGCTAACTGCATCCTCTGCAGTACCGAAATTTATGATATCACTATATTTATCCACTAATTGTGCAACATCAGTTAAAGTATAAATTTTCATGAATCATAACCAAGATTATCCTTAATTCTTTTGCATAAAAATTCATAAAAATTACTGGCATAATACTGGGGATCTCCTGATGGAAATCTGAAATAGAGTGGGCATTCACCATCCTGAAACTGAGAATAATCAAAGTAAAATATTTCATTAAAATCATTCGCACAAACAACGAGTTGTTGTAGTCTTGCAAAACCATTTTTTATATCGAGTAGATGATTATAGACAATATCATCACTCCGGGCAATCTCTAAATCCGTACGATGAACGCTCAATATTTCATCACAACCAATTTCTCCTCTTCCGTAATTTTTCAAAAAACTCTTATAAGATGATGTAAATTGCAAACCAAGAGTTTTCTCAGCCTTTTCAATTAAGACATCATTAACCGCATTATCTGCAGTACCAAAATTAACACGATCACTATATTTATCCACTAATTGTGCAACATCCGATAAAGTATAAGCTTTCATAAATTATTCTCCATAAATTATTTTTTAGTTTCTATATCTTTATTTTTTCATAACCTTTAGCACGTTCTTTCCAGTATTTCTGTCTCCACAAAGCAAATGCATCCCTATCAATACCAGATCCCATCGTGTTAGGATTAATGTGAATAACTGAGTGATTGCCTTTATGAAATGTCCAGCTAATCTCTGCTATGGGGCCATCTTGCATTTGCAGCATATGATGCAACTCAACAGATCTTCCATCAAAACCTATAGGTGCTCTTCCTGCTTTCATCCTTTCAATATTTGTTCCTGTTACTGTTCCATTTTTTCCTTCCCACTCAGAAATTCTGTTAGGATCGAACAGATCATCTCTTTGATAAACTTTGTTTTTCTGAGTAATTTTCTCTCCCTTGTAAGTCATTCCAAACTCAACCTCAATGGGATCTGCTGACCAGAATTTTCTTTCCTGCCCCAAATATTGAGTTGCAATAGCTTCATCGCTCATCTTTCCGAGTGTTTGAGAAACTTCGCTACCTACTTTTGCAGCCGTTGTTTCAGCCTTAACAGCAAGTTTATTAAGAGCCTTTTCGGAAAGCTTGCCAATAAGCTTTACACCACCCTTGGCTAACCCAGCACCTCCAGCAAACAATGCTGCGACTTCAGTCAATAATTTTCCGATTTCAACACCAGCATTAAAGGCGCCACTTGCCCCTGCTCTTTCATATTCCGCTGTCAGATGATCAATACGCTCTACATAGGACTGCCCAATGGTCGCCAACACCTCACCACTTGTGAAGAAATCTTTGAGTGCCTTCAAAGTATCGATGGGATGGCTAGCCATTTGCGCAAAACCATCAACCGTATCGTATATTTCAGCAGGCACACCAGCAACCACACCAGCTGCAAGACTTATATCTTGCCCACCACTAATCGCAGACCATTTCGCCCACACTTTTGTTTTACACAAATAATCATGGCATTCTTTTAACTCTTTCTCCATCTGTGCTTGTTGAGCGCTGCTGAGGTAGTTGTTTTCCGCGGCATTTCCTGCCGCATCGGCACCGCTATTCACATCACCACCGGCAAGGCCAGCAGCAAAGCCACCCGCAGCCCGTGCAACATTAATGGTGTTGTCTCTAAAGGAAGCAAATTCAGCATCAATCCTTGCCGTAATGCGGGCTTGTTCTTCAGGAGTTGGTGTGCGACCCTTCAGGTCCCCCATTTCCTCTTTTACAATGCCCTTCACCCACAGTTTAAACTGAAGCATTGCGGTAGCTTCACCCACAGCACCACCCACGGCACCAGCAGAGCAAGCACCGCTTGCAATAGCACCTTTTAAGCAACCAAGACCAGCATGGGCAACAATCTGTGTAACTGTGTCGATCTTTCCTTCAGCCCTGGCTGTGCCAATTTCTTCCGCTATC
>NZ_JBTTDJ010000045.1:0-2470 GCF_055796165.1 Bartonella sp. EBT8 | reverse complement strand
TAATAGAGAAAATTCGCAAAAGGACTCCTGATAAACCAAGGCAAACGAGCAGCCGGTTTATCTTTTTCCGTAAACCAAAAAGGAGCCTTATGTGGCTTAAGGAAGTCCATTATTTCATCAGAGAATACTTCACATAACGCTGAGGAATCCCCATCTAAACCAGCACACACATCATCCCCTCTCTTCTCCCTCTTCAAAGAACTCTCAGAAGAAGACACTTCTCGCTTCTGGCGGGAAGGACGCTGTGAGGACGAAGGACTAATAAAATGATCATGAGATTTTAAACAAAAACCTTGAAGACTTGCAAAAGAACGCCAAGGATCAACAGCACGCCCATCATCCAAACCACGCAAAAATACTCCTCGCAAATCCGGGACATTAAAGGTGCTCACACCATCTCCCTCCCCCCAAACCGTCCCTATCGTCAAAAAAAGATCCCTGTAATCCTCGCGCAAATAAGCGCGCCCATCGCAAACAAGCCAACCAGAAGGTAAGCTTTGCATGGCAAACGGACCAATAAGACCACTAGGTAAACGCTTTAAGGAGGTCGATTTTTGTATTGTGGGATTGAGAAGTTGCCAACCGCTTATTTCTTCATCATACACCAAACTATAAAGACAGCCCTGTTGGATCTCGCCCCCTGTAAGCTGGACAAGACCTGTTTCTGTTGCTTTGTAAACCGGTTTACTTGCTAACCCATTCAAGGAAACTGTTGTTGCTCCAGTAGTCGTGCATGGAGAGTTAAAGCGCAACAATATACCTGTCTGATACTTGGAAAAACCTGTGTGACTGTTCAAATAAAGTTCTATCTTTTGCTGTTCAGGATAAACCTTAAACGTGCTTGTAACAGCTCCTCCGATATCTGATAAATACTCCCTTACCCTCTGCATCATGACACGCGCACTGTTATTCACCGTATTGGGGGCTTGTCCTTCTGACCAATTAATCAAATCATCAGCACCACCATTCTCTGAGTCCGTTAAAGACCAATCATAAATCGTTGACATCTAAACCTCATGTTTTGATCGCAAACACAACCGACACATTGATCGGACGCGTCTCTCTCTCTCCTGACCCTTCCAAAACAACTTCTTGCATATGAAGATGGGAATGGGGAAAGGCAAGCTTATGGTGAACACGGATATCCTCTGGCCTGACGCCCAGCCGTTCTGCAAGTTTCAATCTTTGCTGCTCATTAAACTCATAACCCCAGAAAATCGTGAGATCCCCATGCCAACGTTCTGACTCCCCTTCACTATTCAAAACTGAAAAGCTCTCTCCACCATGATCATGCACCTTGAGGCTATCTTTCTGTAAATTGGCAAAACTACGCCATGGATCAATCTGACGATCATCATCCAAACCACGCAAAAAAACACCACGCAAGTCCGGAACATTAAACTTCGTATGGCTACCACCTCCACCCCATCTGGTCCCGATCGCTTCATACAGAGCACTATAATCACTGCGTAAATACTCCTTCCCATCACACAATAACCAATCGGGGGGTAAAAACTGCATGGCAAAAGCCCCTATCGTGCCCGAAGGATAAGGGGAAATAACGGGAACAGCGGGAATGGGGGTCGGATTCAAAAGCTGCCAAAGCCCGTGATTATAAACGACGCTATAAATACAACCAGGTTGGATCTCGCCTCCTGTTAAAAACTGGGCTCCAACTTCTGTGGTTTTATAAACATCCTTGCCCTCTAATCCATTCAGGGAAAGGCTCGTCCCTCCAACATTCTTGCCCTTGGACTTAAAACGCAAAACGATATCATTATTATAGGCTAAAAAATGGGATTTGCTCTCAAGCCTAATCGCTGTTCTTTGCTGCGCTTCATCATTCGTAAAAACACTTTCAAGGACACCACATGTATCTGTAAGATACTCTGTTATCCTTTGCATCATCACGCGCGCACTATTGTTCACCGTGCTTGGTAATTGTCTTTCTAACCAACCGATCGCATCATCACTGTAGCCATTCTCTAAAGCCGTTAAAGACCAATCATAAATCGTCGACATCTAAACCTCATGTCTTAATGCCAAAAACAACCGAGACATTGACCGGACGCGTTTCCCCCTCGCCTGTCCTTTCCAAAACAACATCCCGCCGATCATCAAGGGTATAGGGCTCAACAATATATCCGTGAATATTCTCACTCTCTATGCCCGTAAAATTGGATAAAACACCACCCTCAAATAAACGGAGACGATGACCCAACACATCGGTCGTATTGCCATCCCAATAGTTTTCGGTACTGGTAAAATGCGAAAAAGAAATCTTCTGACCCTCATGCTGGTGGGACTGCATTAAATCTGTCTGAATACTGGCAAAACTACGATCTGGATCAATTTGACGCCCATCATCTAAACCACGCAAAAACATCCCACGAAAATCAGGGACATTAAACGTCTCTGCACCATCCCCTTCCCCCCAAACCGTCCCTATCGCTTCAAACAATCCACGATA
>NZ_JBTTDJ010000044.1:0-2536 GCF_055796165.1 Bartonella sp. EBT8 | reverse complement strand
CCGCCTGCAAAACATGCTTGCTGATGAAAAGAGTGAAGCACGCCGTGCTTTTGATGCGTTTCTCAAAGAATTACAAAACAACTTAAACAGTGATATCAAGCAAGAGGAAGCGGTTGAGATGCTTGCACAACATCTTGTAACCCGTCCTGTTTTTGAAGCTTTGTTTGATGGCAATCAATTTGTTCAAAACAACGCCATCTCACAAGCAATGGAAAAGATCTTAAAGGAATTAGACAAGACCAATATTGAAGAAGAGTCAAAAGAGCTTAAAGAATTCTATGAAAGTGTAAAATTACGTGCTTCTGGGATTACTACCCCGCATGCAAGACAAAACCTCATCATTACTCTTTATGAAAGTTTTTTTACCAAAGCATTTCCACGTACGGTAGAAAAATTAGGTATTGTTTACACGCCTGTTGAGGTTGTGGATTTTATTATTCACTCTGTTGATGATGTTTTACGCAAGGAATTTGGCAAGAGTTTAGGCTCCCGTGGTGTTTCTATTCTTGACCCCTTTACGGGTACCGGTACCTTTATCACAAGGCTGTTACAATCCGATCTCATTCAACCAGAGGATATGGAATATAAATTCCGTCATGATATCCATGCCAATGAGATTGTTTTGCTCGCTTATTACATTGCTGCCATTAATATTGAATCAACTTATCATAGTCTTATGAAAGGAGATTATATTCCCTTTAAACATATTGGTTTGACTGATACGTTTCAGATGCTTGAAGAGAAAAATCTGCTGCAAGAATTGTTTAAAGAAAACAGTGAATATTTGGAACTTCAGAAAAATCTGAATATTGAAGTCATTTTTGGTAATCCTCCTTATTCCGTGGGGCAAAAAAACGCTAATGATAATAATCAGAATACATCTTATCACGTATTAGATAAACGAATAGAAACAACTTACGCTGCTCAGTCAAATGCCAGTCTTATGCAAGCACTATATGATAGTTATATTCGGGCTATCCGCTGGGCTAGTGACCGTATAAAAGACCGTGGTGTTATTGGTTTTGTAACAAATGCAAGTTTTGTAGATGCAAATTCTATGACTGGTTTACGTAAATGCCTTGTTGAGGAATTTAGCAGCCTTTATATTTTCCATTTAAGGGGGAATGCGCGGACTTCTGGAGAACAACGTAAGAAGGAAAGTGGTGGCATTTTTGGTGAAGGCTCTCGAGCACCCATTGCAATCTCTATTCTCGTAAAAAATTCAAATGCACAACAGCGTGGTAAAATATATTTCCGTGATATTGGTGATTATCTCACAAGAGAAAAAAAACTCACAATAATCGAAACCTTTGGTAGCATTGATGGTATTACACGGAGCAAACACGGTTGGAAAATCATTACACCAGACAAGCATGGTGATTGGATAAATCAACGTGATGACAGTTTTAAAACGTTTATAACCTTAGGTAATAAAAAGGGGCACGATAAAAAGCTCTTTGAGACTTATTCTTGTGGTATCTCAACTAGTCGTGATGCTTGGGTATATAATTCTAGCTGTGAGGTACTATTCAAGAGCATGCGTAATATGATTGCCTTTTATAATAGTGAAGTAAAACGTTTTAATGATGCTCATCCACATGCTGACCGTAAAACACGTACAAATGCTGTAAATAACTTCATAAATTTAGATGAGAAAAAAATCAGTTGGAGCCGTGCTCTTAAACAAGAGTTAATAAAAGGAAAAGTTTATGAATTTGAAGAGGCATGTCTTACGCAAAGTGCATATCGTCCTTTTACACGACAGTGGCTTTATTACAATCGCATCTTCAATGAAATGGTTTTACAAATGCCGCGTATATTTCCTATGGAAAAAGCAATTGAAAATAAGGTGATACAAATTACAGGTATAGGAATTACACGTGGTTTTTCTGTTTTGATGACTAAAGATGTACCTAATTATCACGCAATGGATACTGGACAAGGCTTTCCAAGATATTTCTATGAAGATGCCACCGTTTCAAAAGATAAAAATGAAAAACAATCTCATTTATTTACAAATTCTACAGAAGAAAGCGCAATCACTAGTTTACAACGTCGTGATGCCATTACTGATGAAGGTTTAGCACATTTTAAAACAGCTTATCCTAATGAGAACATCACTAAAGATGATATCTTCTATTATGTTTACGGTCTCTTGCATTCAGAAGATTATCGTGCTCGCTATGCTGACAATCTCTCTAAAGAACTCCCTCGCATCCCTTGCGTAAAGAGCACTGAAGATTTCTGGGCATTTGTTAATGCTGGTCGTGAATTAGGCAATTTGCACGTCAATTATGAAACGGTAGAGCCTTATCCCGTAACCTTTAAAAAAGGCAATCCAAAACTGACAGATATCAAGAATCCCGAAAAGTTTTATTACGTTACAGAAATGAAATTCGCAAAAATCAAAAATAGCAAGGAAAAGGATAAAACCACTGTTATTTACAATAGCAATATCACAATAACAGATATTCCTCTTAACGCTTATGAGTATATCGTAAATGGTAAACCCGCTCTTGAATGGGTTATGGGGCGT
>NZ_JBTTDJ010000043.1:0-2584 GCF_055796165.1 Bartonella sp. EBT8 | reverse complement strand
ATGCGCCCAAAGGGCAATTTAGAAAATGGTCTTTTTCTCTGGGCTATGTGCGTCCTTTTTCACTTCATTCATATCATTTTCGCTATAACACGCAGCTTTCAGGGCAGTGGTCTCCCGATAGTTTGTTTGGTTCAGAACAAATATCGCTTGGCGGAACCTCTTCTGTACGTGGGGTGCGTGAGGCGGTTTATTACGGCAATAATGGAGTGTTTTGGCGCAATGAATTGTCCCTGTTATTGTCAGGTTTCACCTCGGAGGGAGGTCGTAAATTGATGAGCCAATTTTCTCCTTATATGGCCCTTGATCTGGGAGCAGTGGCTAATGATACAAGCAAAAACAGTTTTGGTGGTAGCCTGGTTGGGGCAACGCTTGGCTTTCATGCGGCTGGAGAGATGATGGATGTTGATTTGTCTTACTCTAATCTTTTGAAGGCATCAATACCGCTAGAGAAGGGGAATAGGGTTGGAGTATTTCAAGTGCGGGCTTTGTTAAGGTTTTAGTAAGGGGCGGTAAAAAGATCGCCTTGCTGTGTACACCCTTTGGGAATGTTTTTTACAAAAAGATTTATAGGATTTTATGAGGAGTGAAAGATGCGGGGATTGAAGGATCAACAGCATAAATTGGGCTATGGAACTAAGTTAGAGCAGCGTGCTCTTTGTGTTTTGCAGAAAGGGGCTCATAAGGGGCTTTCATTGGTTTTAAGCTTTTGCTTAGCCTTTCAGCCTTTTTTATTGCAAGCGCAAGCACTTGGCGCGCAACGTTCTGTTGTACAAGAGCCTCAAGGGATTAAAGCAGCGAGTGGGGTTGGCTCTGTTTTTCACCCTACGGTGGGCATAGCAGGCAATGGTGTGCCGCTGATTGATATTGCGCGTCCTAATGGACAAGGTCTTTCTCATAATAAATATGATAGTTTCAATGTTGATACCCATGGTGTGATTTTAAACAATTCCACCAAAGAGGTTTCGCGTTCACAGCTTGGGGGATTGGTGCCTGGTAACGGCAATTTGCGCGATGTTGGGCCAGCAAAGGTTATTCTCAATGAAGTGGTGAGCGCTAGTCGCTCGCGTCTTGAAGGGATGACAGAGGTTCATGGGCAATCGGCTGATGTGATTATCGCCAATCCCAATGGGCTTACCTGTAACGGTTGCGGTTTTATCAATACACCGCGGGTAACTTTATCGACCGGACAGCCGATCATTGGGGCCGATGGTTCTTTGAGTGGTTTGCGTGTTGAAGGCGGTAACATCACCATAGGTGCTCGTGGAGTTGATGGGAGTTCATTGGATGTTTTTGATCTTGTTTCGCGCAAGATCCATGTAGAGGGTCCCATTCAAGTCAAAGGGGAATTGGCAGTTATAGCGGGGCATAATCATTTTGATTATGGGAAGCGAGAAGCAACATCACTTGGCTCTGATGGCAAAGAGACGGAGTTGGCAATTGATTCCAGCGAGTTTGGTGGCATGTATGCGGGTCAGATCCGGGTTCTCGCTAATGATAAAGGTGCTGGTGTCAAGATGCTTGGCAATATGGCTGCCAATGCTGGCGCCATGAAGTTGACCAGTGATGGCAAGCTGGTTCTTGCCAAAGCACGTGCCAAAGGATCGGTCAAAGCGCATTCTCATCATGACAGTGTGCATGTGAACGATCTGGTTTTTTCAGAACAGACGGTTGAGCTGAAAGCTTTGAAGCATGTTGAACTGGCAGAGCATTCTCGCGTTGCGGCGGGTGGTGCTGTTGATGTGCAGGCTTCTACCATTGCCCTTAGATCTGATGCTTTGTTGGCGAGTGGCATTGACAATGATGGCACACAGTCAGCGACGGGTTCTTTGCACCTCAAGGCAACGAAGCTTGAGGCTGGCGATGGACGGATAGCTGCTGGTGGTCTTTTAGAAATCCAAGCAGCAACCATTGATCTTTCTCGCATAAAAGACAATGATCAGACTGGGGTTTCTTCTCTTGGTGATATGACCATTGAAACTAATCAAATCCGTGCTTTCAACAACCATATTGGAGCAAGAGGGAATATTGTCTTGAGTGCCGATGAGGCTCTTAGCGTAGATGCTGGTCATTATAGCGCTGGCGGTTTTCTTTTGATGGAAGCGGCAGAGTTGTCATCGCGTGCCAATTTAGGTGCAGAGCAAAAAGTTGACCTTTATGCGCACAGTGGTGATCTTCTTCAAGAAGGCACAGTTCTTTCTAATGGAGAGGTCACGCTGAACGCCCATGGTGCGCTGAGTCACAAGGGTGATATTGTCAGTAAGCGGACGGTTACCTTGACAGCGGGGGGCATGCTGACAACCGGACAAGAGAGCACGATTTTAAGTTCTGGTGTTGTTGTGAGCGCAGCTTCTATAACTCAAGCAGGGGCTGTGAACGTGCAAGAGGGAGTATTAACCCTTCAAACGCGTGATGGAGTCATAAATAGCGGCACAATGCGCGCTGCTAGCGTTGATGTGCATGTTGCTTCCCTAACCAATCAAGGACTGTTGATAGCTAACAATGCTATGCACCTAACGATCAGGGCTCAAGAAGGGGCTGGTGTGCAGCAAGCCTTTGTTGAGAATTCTTCTGGCGCCGTTTTGCA
>NZ_JBTTDJ010000042.1:0-2660 GCF_055796165.1 Bartonella sp. EBT8 | reverse complement strand
ATGGATTCTAAAGAGGATTCATATCAAATAAATACATATAACATATTGACTTTATTGTATTTTCTGTTATTATATCTCTCATCACCGATACAAGCCTTGCAAAGGTTCCCCTATGGCGAAAAACATCTTGCCGCTCTTGTATCGGTCCACCCGTCCTTATCCTTATATAATGACGTGACATCATGAAACCTTTCAATGAAAATTTACTCTTGACCTATTATCATCTGTGTACTATAGTATACACATGATAATTATTCATAAAACTATAGAATTTGATACTTGGCTTAAGAAACTCAAAGATAAAAGCGCTAAAGCTATTATTCTTCAACGTGTTGTACGATTAAAACAAGGTCTTTTAGGTGATGTTAAATTTTTTCATGGTATAGGTGAATTACGTATTCACTATGGTGCGGGTTACAGGATTTATTTCACTCAAAAAGGCTCTGATTTTATTCTTTTGTTATGTGGTGGAGATAAATCAACGCAGAAAAAAGATATTGAACAAGCTCTAAAATTAAAAGAGGAGTACAGTGATGAAAACAACCCCATTTAAACCAGAGGAATATCTTGAAACCACTGAGGAACAACAAATATTTCTCAATGAAGCCTTCAAAACCGGTGATGCGGCGCATATCGCTGATGCTCTTGGTATCGTTGCCCGTGCGCAAAATATGAGTGCACTAGCAAAAGAAACAAACCGTGAACGCAGTGGTTTATATCGCGCTCTTAGCAAAACAGGTGACCCTAGACTTTCTACTTTAGTTGCTGTGCTCTCTGCCCTTAATTTGCAATTAACCGTACAATCTACTCCATAAATCAGTGAGGGAAACGAACGTCTCCCCTCACAATTTAACGATTAGTCACAAATTGCACGACCACAACGCACTCACCAGCAGCTGTTGTTTTGTCTCTTGTTGCATAAAGCGTAAGCTCTTCATCATAAGGGACAAACTCTTTTTGAGTGGTGGAGGCAAAATCTTGCGTCCCTTGGGCTTTGATATCCTTTTCAGTAAACTCATTGCCTCCATAGGTACTGCCAATCTTCAATTTCGCATCCGTAAACGCTGTCTTCACAAACGCTTTAATCGAAAGGATCATTGCGCCACGAGGCAAGGTCCCGATTTTACGTGTCAAATCCTTATCTTTATGCGTGATATTCAAACGCAAAAAACTCACCTGATGCGTATGAAGATCTCTACCGTGTAAATGACCTTTTACTCCATCGACCATATCCTGTTTCCTTTCTTAATCAATTCGCGTCAACTTCACCGCTGTAGGTGGGAATGACAATCGTTCCAAAATCTTGTGCACCTTGCGCTCTACCGGGCATTTGGAAACATGTTTTCTTCATGCCCATAATCGTATGAACCCCAAAACCGTATTCACGTTTATAGTCAAAAGTTTCCTCTTCGATCTTATAGCGTGTATCGCCATAACCTTTACCAAAAGCCATAACAACGCTCTGGGCTCCAAGAAGAACAGCACGACGAACACCGGCAACGCGAGTACTATCCGTGGACTTCACACCATTGGTCACATGTTCAGATTCCCGTAAAATCACACCATTATACATCCCTAAAGAACCATCAAAAATGGGGTTTTTAGCACGCGAACCGGTATAAGCCGCTTTCTGAATATCAAGCCACTGACCCGTTTCTGTATTGGTCCGCAATTGCGTCACTTGGATGGGATGCAAATATAAAACATAGACACTTTCGCCATTCACACGAACCGGTCTAATTTTAGGATTTGCAAGTTTCGCACATTGAACAGCTTCATCGATCAACTTAAGATTAAAGCCATGTTTTGCTTTCTCTGTAAGCTCTTCATCCTTGGTTTTGCTATCGGGGCGCACAATGCGCTTGCTACTTGGAGCGATCGGCGCATTAAAGCCGTAATAAAGTGGGTCAAGATCAACCAACCCCCCTTCAAAATGAAGCCTATTGGCTGTGTAGCCACAAGCATGAATGAAAAACATCATACTCAAACGATCGGCGTACCAATCCGATAAACTGTTTTTGGCTTCTTCACGCAAATTAAACAAAGTGCGTTGAGTATCAATCGTCCCTTCATTGGGAATGCGCGTACCATGATAGAGTTCATTGATATACAATTTATCATGGAGAAATTGGAGCGCTTCTTCATTGCCTTCAAGAGTTTCCCCCTCACTCACACCCCGTCCTGCTAATTGCGCACGAAGGCTAAAGGTTACACAATCCCCTTTGCCTTTCTGGGTTTCTGTTTTGACCTGAATAATGCTGTTGGAGCCCTTGCCCATTAATGGAGCTATCGCCGTTGCCTTGGAGACCTCCGCATCAAGCATTCTTGCCCATGTTTTTAACGCATGGGGATCATTAATCCCTACAGTGGTTGTTGCCATTGATTTTACCTTTCTTTGCTATAAAAAAACCGGCTTAAAAGCCGGAGGAAAACCCGCAGTAAAAGCGGCTTATTCTCTAAAAAAGTCTCTCACTTAGTCCTCATCTTCCGCACCACTCAATTTGCGGATCAGCGCTTGGTTCTTTGGATTGCTGTACCATGCCTGAAACTCTTTATCGGACATGGCACTAATGCTCTCCCATGAGAGGGGTCCCGTACTGCCGCCGCCTCCCGATGCCGTTAAAGTCCTCGCTGAATTCTGTCTGCTTTGAAGCGCTGCT
>NZ_JBTTDJ010000041.1:0-2892 GCF_055796165.1 Bartonella sp. EBT8 | reverse complement strand
GACAAGATTGCCGCTTTTTACCCGATAGCGTGCGTTTTTATGGTCGACATGACTAATTGTGCCCACCATAACCATATTTGCTAGGCGTCTTTTTAAATCGGTGATGTCTTTATCGCGCCGCTCAAGCATGGGAGCCCTCGATTTTATGATATTTGTCTTCATTGCCCACACCTGTTTGTGGTGCAATCCTCAAGAAAGGTTCAACAAGTTTTGCGGTTGCACCACTTTCTTCTGTCTCAGGGGAGGGGATATTGGTCACATAAGTGACCTCAAAGGTTAGAATGGCCCCATGGAGTGCTAGAGCACCATTATCGCCAAAGGCAAAAGCAATATTTTGCAAGCGGCATGTTTCCACGGTGTTATTGAGATTGGCATTGGCATAGAAGATCTCTTCAACTTCCCATGCTAATTGATCAACAAAACGCGCTCCATCTTCATATGTCACATAACATTCAACATCCACGGTTAAGACACGCCGCCTTACTCTATCATCATAGCCATCTTCAATTGTTTCGCTTTGTGTTGAGATATTAATTGCCGGTGTGTTCTCAGCGGAAAAGTTGAAATTACGCATATTAAACACATTGTCACCAGCAGCCGTCTTTGCTGCTTTTATCAACGCAACAAAACTCTCTCTTATCGTCTCTCTCGGATGCATAAAAGCTCCTGTTTAATTGATGCCATTTTTACTCTAAAAATAGTTGACTAGGATTAATAATGATACTATTATCGGTTATGAACAATAAAGTTGAAAAAATAATCAGCTTGATGAAAGCCTCACCAAAGAACATCAAGTTTTCAGATTTGTTAGCTGTGTGTGTGCATTTTTTTGGAGAACCGCGGAACAATGGTACAAGCCACTTTGTTTTTAAAACGCCGTGGTTTGGTGATCCCCGTGTGAATATTCAAAAAGATACTGGCAACAAAGCAAAAGCCTATCAGGTCAAGCAAGTCTTACAAGCGATAGAAAGGATGAAACATGAACAATAATCATTATACATATCGTGTTTTGTGGTCGCAAGAAGATAAGGAATATGTCGGTTTGTGTGCAGAATTCCCATCCCTTTCATGGTTAGATATTCAAGCAGAGAAAGCTTTAAAAGGTATTATGGATCTCGTTTCAGAAGTTGTTGAGGACATGCAACACAATGGAGAAGAAGTTCCTGTGCCTTTGTCACATGGGAAATATAGTGGTAAGTTCCAATTAAGAATACCACCAGAACTCCATAGGAAACTTGCAATTCAAGCTGCTGAAAATGGTGTGAGTTTAAACAGATATATTTCTTCTAAACTTTAAAGTTTTGATCTATATGCACTAAAAGAAAAGTTAAGTTTATGAAAACCTCTCAATTAAAACAAATGCCGGTGTTTAAGACAGATGAAGAAGCAGAAAATTTTGTTGATACTGCTGATCTCACGGATTATGACTTAACTGGTTTTAAGCCCGTTCATTTTGAATCCTTACCTAAAAAAGCCTCTTAACCACCTCCCCATTTTTAAGAACGGGGAGGGGAGTTATGTTTTTGTTTAAGCAGCTTTCACAATAGGGTTTTCAATATTGGGAGCATAAGCTTGCAATAACGGATTCATAATATGCGGTAATTCTGAAGTTCCAAAACCTGTAAGGACTGCTAAAATCTTTGTAATATTTGGCACATCATCTTGAAGTTTCAAAATCAAAGCTTTCTCTACCACGCCCATGACCTCAACCAGTGCGCTATAGTCTTTATCTTTAATGTCTTCACAATTGACAAACTGAAACAACGCCATCCACAAATCGCATAAAAAATCAACACTGGTATTCATTGCACACCTCCATGGATTTGTTCTCTCAAGCAAGCTAATCCTCTAGATGTGATTTTCGTTGAAGGGAGCACCTTTTCTGTACCATCGGGTCTTTGAATCGTAATAGCAGGGCAATCCATCAAACCTTTCTTGATCTTATCCTGATAGGGTAACAAAGGAGCACCTGGAGCTCTTCGATAGACCCAATCATGTTTACGCAAATAATCGGTTAGATCTTTTGGTCGTACTTCTAACATTTTTGCAGATTCAATCAAACCAAACAAACCATCAGAACGTTTCAAGCCATCAAGCGCGTTTGCCTTGGGTTCTAACTCCGCAATCACATGATCTTTCTGCTCGATTTGGTTTTGTAAATGATTCAAAACACCAAGTAATGCTTGAGGACTTGAGTAGTCAATCTGTGGCGTTGCTATCTGCTTTGCAAGTTTTTCACACTCAATGAAATACAAACGAGCCTCTCTACCTTTCTGATTGTTCTCAAGCATAGAAAGTTCTTTGGCTCTATCGAGTGTGAGATAATAATCAATTGCGACAACAGCTCTAGATTTTGCGCTCGCCAAATTTGGCGACCGCAAATCTTGTGTTTTTACAAAATCTTGTCCTTCTATAAAGTTGTATTTGGTAATACGATCTTTAATCCAATTGGAAAAGTCTCGTTTTATTTCCAAAAACGTATATAATTCACGCGCGTTAACGGTTTGAACTAATTCGCCATCAATTTCAGTTTGATTTATATTAATTAAATATTGCGCCATAATTCGGCTCCTATGCAGTTAGACGTTTGTTAATGACACTCAAAAAGAGTGCCGGGCGCTAACAAACACGGTGCATAGTCCGTCGTTATGCTTTCCCCCAAAGGGTATTGTATAGCATAACTACACCCGACAGTATCATTATATGCACGTAGCACACAACGAGTCAAAGCTTTTAATTGGCGGAAAAAGATTGTTTCGGCAACCAATCCGCTATGCATTTAAGGTGTTTGTTAGGCACCTGATTCGATTATTCATATTCCTATTATAATGTCAAGCCAGTAATATCACTTTTTTCTAAAAATGATCAAAATGCTGTTTTACTGTGCCGCTA
>NZ_JBTTDJ010000040.1:0-2919 GCF_055796165.1 Bartonella sp. EBT8 | reverse complement strand
ACGCTAACGTCTGATTCAGTGAATAAAGCTGGTTGCCCGTGATCGCTTCCGTGGAACCTTTCGCTATATCGCCATCCAAAAGGGACTTCAATTTGCTTTTGCTTCTTGTGTCCCCTTTGCCATGAAGCGCTACAAAAGCATTCTCTTCAGCACTCCACAATAACGCATTCTGCTCTATATTGTCAGAAATCTCATTATGAAGCTTCGTGAATGACTTTCCTACACCGGCAAACGCTTCCGCTACACTCGTATAGCTCTGCTCTTCAACAGAATTTCCATCAGAGCTAACCGTCGCAAATTTGAATTCTGGCGCTTTCCAAGCTCCATTTTCATATTTAGCACCGCCACCGAAATATTCAGCAAGAGTGGTATTCAGTGAATAAAGCTGTGAACCATTGACCGCTTCCGTCGATCCTTCCGAAAGACTTGCTGCCTTTACACCAGAGAGACTACGCGCTTCACCACTACTGTTAGCAACTGTAATCGCTGTCCCTTCTTTCTCCGCTCCAATCTTGATAATCTTTGTCTCTTCATCCTGCTTAACAAGACTATCGCTGACAATTTGGCTAACCTCTTTGGTAATTTCATTATGAATGTTCGTGAATGAGTTTCCTACACCGGCAAACGCTTCCGCTACACTCGTATAGCTCTGCTCTTCAACATCACTACCTTCTTCTTTGACAATCTTAACCTTGAAACTTGGAGCCGTCCATTTGCCACCTTCATATTTAGCACCGCCACCGAAATATTCAGCAAGGGTGGTATTCAGAGAATAAAGCTGTGAACCATTAACTGCTTCCGTTGAGCTTTCAGCTATATCCCCATTGGCAAGAAATTTAATCTTGCTATGGGCTTTTGCATCTCCTGCTCCATGCGTCGCTACAAAAGCTCCTTCTTCTTTATTCCAGTTCAAAGAATCCTGAGAAACACTTTCAGAGACATCCTTAATCCGTTGGTTTACATTCTGAATACTCTTATCAAAACTTGTAAAAGCTAAACCAACATTTTTAAATGCATGTTGTTCTATATTACCTTCTTTAGAAATCTCAGACAAATTATAGGTAGGCTCGGTAAAAGCTCCATCTTTAAACGCCGCATTACCACCTAAGAAACGCGCAATATCCTCAGAAATTTTATTAAGCTGATTACCATTGATAACATCATACGATTTATCAGCAATTCTACCATCCGAAACATTATGCAATGCTACCGGAGATGAACCGTTGCCTTTGCCAAAAGTAACACTGCCATAATTGGTGTTACCATTTGTTCCTTTATCATAAAGAACAACTGAAGAATCTTCAGACTGAATAGTTTTAGAAAGATCTGCTAAGCTTTTATCAAGCTGAGCTTTATTAACCGCTTCGTTATCATTTTCTGCCGCCTTCACGCCAGAAAGCGTCCGATCTTGATTACCTTTATCAGCAATAGTGATGGTCGTACCATCTTTTTCGCCACCAATCTTGATAATCTTTGTCTTTTCATCCTGCTTAACAAGACTATCGCTGACAACTTTGTTAATCTCACTCTTAACTTCATTGTGAATGTTCGTGAAAGAAGTCCCTACTCCAGCAAAGGCTTCTGCTACACTCTCATAGCTCTTTTCTTCAACATCACTACCATCTTCCTTAACAGTCTTAACTGTAAACTTTGGAGAAGTCCAAACACCACCTTCATACTGAGCAGTACCACCAAAAGACTTTGCAACACTGTCCCCTAAACTATGAAGCTGGGAACCATTGATGGCTTCCGTAGAGGTCGCAGAAATTGTTCCCGCTTTCACACCTGAAAGGGTTCGTGATGCACCATCAGTATTTGCAAACGTAACTTCAGCACCACTCTTTTCACCCCCTACACTAATAACATGCGTCTTTTTATCCTGCTTAACAAGACTGTCTCCTACAACTTTATTAATCTCATTCTTAACCTCTTTATGAAGATTCGTGAATGAAGTGCCTACACCAGCAAACGCTTCCGCTACACTCGTATAGCTCTGCTCTTCAACTACATTACCATCAGAACCAATCGTCGAAACTTCGAATTTTGGCGCTATCCATTTTCCATTTTCATATTTAGCACCCCCACCAAAATAGGTAGCAAGGGTAGTATTCAAAGAATAAAGTTGAGAACCATTGACCGCTTCCGTCGATCCTTCGGAAAGAACGCCAGCTTTCACACCAGACAAGGTCCGCGATGCATCACCACTATTGGCAATACTAATGCTGTTACCACCTTTTTCTGCTCCGATCTTGATAACCTTGGTATCAGTATCCTGCTTAACAAGGCTATCTCCTACAACTTTATTAATCTCATTCTTAACCTCTTTATGAAGATTTGCAAAAGAAGTACCAACACCCTCAAAGGCAGCAGAAACGGTATCATACTCATGCGTTTCAACTACACTACCATCTTCCTTGACAGTCTTAACTGTAAACTTTGGAGCAGTCCATTTGCCATTCTCATACTGAGCAGAACCACCCAAAGACTTCGCAACACTGTCCCCTAGACTATGAAGCTGAGAACCATTGACTGCATCCGTGGAGGTGGCAGTGATATCTCCAGCTGCAAGAGACATAATCTTGTTGCTGCTCTTATCCGTTCCATGCGTCGCTACAAAGGCACCTTTCGTATTATCCCACAACAAAGCGTCACTTTGTACAGTAGCAATTTCATTCTTAATCTCGTTGCTAATCTCTTCTTTAACTTTCGTGATCGAATTATTCACATTCGTGAAAGAAGTCCCTACTCCAGAAAAAGCCGTTGTGACATCATGATACGTGGCTTCTTCTGTTTGCCCATCTGCTTTCACACTTTGAACCGTGAAGGTCGGAGCAGTCCATTTACCACCTTCATACTGAGCAGCACCACCTAAAGACTTCGCAACACTCTCCCCTAGACTATGAAGCTGGGAACCATTGA